>CAYXUI010000004.1:0-59674 GCA_964468195.1 uncultured Oscillospiraceae bacterium
CTTTCAGATGCCAGGAGATGGCTTCGCCCTCCCGGTCAGGGTCCGTTGCCAGATACACCGTGTCTGCCTTGGCAGACTCGGCTTTCAGCTCTTTGATGAGGGCTTCCTTGCCCCGGACAGCAATGTAGTGGGGGGCGAAATCGTGCTCTAAGTCCACACCCATGGTACTCTTGGGCAGATCCCGCAAGTGACCCATACTGGCCTTAACGGTATAGTTGGGGCCGAGATACCGGCCGATGGTCTTTGCTTTGGAGGGCGACTCCACGATCACAAGATTGTGTGACTGTGCCATGATTGCATGATTCTCCGTTTCGTTACTTTAGGGTAATGCGTTTGCCCGGCAGGCGTTTGAGGATGCCTTTCAGCTCCATCATGGTCAGAAGTCCCAGAATCTTACCGGGCTTCATGTTGCTTTCGGCAATGACCTCATCCACCAGCCGCTCCCCATCCCGGAGGCAGGAGACAATGGTTTCTTCCTCCTCGGACAGTTTTGGCAAGGCTTTATTTACGTCACTATACGGCTTGGAAATGCCGTTGTCAATGGGTAATTTCTCTAAGTTTTTCTTAAGAGGGGACTTTTTTGCCGGGATCGCCGGTTTTTGGGCCACTTTTGCCAGGGTACTTTCCCCGGATTTCTCCGGTTGGGCCTTGTGCACCACATCCGGGTACAGCCCTTCATATTCCCGCATGATGTCCCAGCTGGACATGGCCACCATAGCCCCGTCCTGCATCAGACGGTTGCTGCCAACGCAGCCGCTCTGGTTCACATTTCCCGGCACGGCAAACACATCCCGGCCCTGTTCCGCTGCCAGTCGGGCGGTGATGAGGGCGCCGCTCTTTTCTGGTGCCTCCACCACCAGCACGCCGTTGCTCAGGCCGCTGATGATCCGGTTGCGCTTGGGAAACGTCCACTTGGCCGGAGGCATTCCCGGGGCAAATTCACTGAGGATGCAGCCATACCGCTCCACATCCTGAAACAGTACTTTATTGGAAGCCGGATACACGATGTCCGCGCCGCAGCCCAGCACGCCGACTGTGACCCCTCCTGCGCTCAGAGCCCCGGCCATAGCGGCACTGTCGATACCCTTGGCAAGGCCGGACACCACCACGCCACCGCACCGTGCGATCTCCCCACCCATCTGCCGGGCAGTCTGAATGCCATAAGGAGACGCAGACCTTGTGCCGACCACGCCGATGACCGGCATGGCATCCAGCTGCGGCAATCTGCCCTTATAGTACAGTACCGCAGGAGGATCAAAAATATTCTTCAGTCTGGCAGGATACAGGGCATCCTGATATGTCAGAATTTCCAGTTCCTCCCGGTCACAGCGATCCAGAATCTCCTGTGACGAAGTAAGATCCTTGTCTTCCAGCCCGGCCAGTGCTTCCTCCGTCAGGTCTTCCACTGCGCAGTAATCTTCCCGGTGGGCAAAGAAAATATCCTCCGGATCCGAGAATTGCTCCAGCAGCCGGATCTTCATCCAGTCCCGCAATCCGGGACGATGGGCCAGCCATATCCAGTGTATCCGCACAGCATTTCCCCCTCTTTCTATCTTTGGGTTTTATGGGTTATTGTTTCATCTGCCACATGACGATGGTGGCCGCCACGGCGGCATTCAGGGATTCACAGTGGGGGTTCATGGGGATAATGAGTTCCCCGTCGGCCTGACTGAGAATCTCCTTCCGCACCCCCTGACCTTCACTGCCGATGACCACCGCCATGGTACCAAGATCTGCCTGCCGCAGATCCTTCGCCCGGTCAGACAGGGCGGTGACCCCCACCGGAATGCCCCTTTCCACACAGGCCCGGCGGACTTCCTCCCAGGAGCTCTGGATCACCGGAGTGCGGAACACCGCCCCCATGCTGGAGCGGACCACCTTGTGGCTGTAGGGATCGGCGCAGCCTTCCAAAAGCACCACCGGCACATCCAGTGCATCCGCCGTCCGCAAAATCGTTCCCAGATTGCCGGGATCCTGAATACCGTCCAGCAGGAGCATGCCTTTTTTCGGCACAAACTCCCGCTTTTCCGGCAGGCGGCACAAAAGCAGTGCCCCCTGGGGACTTGCCATGGGAGACAGGGATTCCATCACATCCCCCGGCACCCGGATGACGCGGACATGCTCCGGCACCGCCACATCCATGCCGTCAGACAAAATCACCATATCCAGTCCGTCATAATATTTCACAGCCTCTTCCAGCAGTTTTGTTCCATCGGAAACAAAGAGTCCCGCTTCCTCCCGGGCTTTTTTGGAGGACAGCAGCTTTTTCACCTGCTGCAACAGGGGATTTTTCCGGGATGTGATTCGTTGTTCTGTCACAGTTTCTGCACCGCCTTCAATGAATCGTTATCTCCCAAAACCACCATCACGTCGTTTTCTTCAATGCGGTAATCCGCTGCGGGAGAGACATTGGTTTTCCTGCCGCTTTCCACGGCGATGATGTTCACGCCCAGCTTTGCCCGGACATTCAACTCCTTCAGGCTCTTGCCCACCCAGCTTGCGGGGGCAGGAATTTCCAGAATACCGTAATCTTCGGAAAGTTCGATATAATCCAGGACATTGTGGCTGTTCAGGCTCCGGGCCAGGCGGGCGGCGTTTTCCTGCTCCGGGATCACCACCCGGTCCACTCCCAGTTTTTCCAGTACCCGGCGATGGGTCTCGTCATGGGCTTTGCAGATGATGTAGCCCACTCCCAGCTCTTTCAGGTTCATCACCGTCAGAACGGAAGATGCCAGATCGCTGCCGATGGCCACGATGGCGCAGTCGAAGTTCCGGGCACCCAGAGCCCTAAGCACTTCCTTATCCTGAGCATCCCCCACCACAGCATGGGTAACGGTTTCCGCCACCTGCTGCACCAGGTCCGCCTGGGTATCCATGGCCAGCACCTCTGCCCCAAGCTCGCAGAGTTTTCCGGCCAGGGTCTGACCAAACCGGCCAAGACCGATGACAATGTAAGATTTCATAATCTTCTCCTTATCCGATCAACAGATTGGTGGTAGCGTAGCGGAAACGTTCTTCCGCCTTGTCTCCCGTCAGGAAACCCATGCTGATGGTCAGCAGGCCCACTCTGCCGAAATACATATACACGATCATAAGCAGCTGAGCAGGAATCGCCAAATGTGTGGTCACCCCCGCCGTCAGCCCCACCGTTGCCAGTGCAGAGACGGATTCATAGAGCCCGTCTGTAAAGGTAACCGGTGACGTGGCGCTGATGAAAATACCTCCAAACACTGCCAGAAACAGCATCATAAGTCCAATGGTCATGGCATCCAGCACCTGATGCTGGGGGATGGTGCGCTGAAAGACACACACCGTATCCCGTCCCCGGATCCGGGCAGACAGGAACAGAAGCAGCACCATGAAGCTCACGGTTTTCAGGCCACCGGCAGTGGAGCCGGAGGAACCGCCGATGAGCATCAGCACCATGGACATGGCCTTTCCCGCTTCCGTCAGCCCCGCCTGATCCATGGCGGCAAAGCCCGCCGTCCGGAGAGTCATGGACTGGAACAGGCCGTTCAAAAGCTTATCGGCAAGATTCATATTTCCCAGGGTTGCCGGATTATTCCACTCCAGCAGGCAAGTCAGCATCCAGCCTGCCAGCAGCAACGCCGCCGTAGTCAGCAGCACCAGCCGGGTATAAACGCTGCATTTGCGAAAAGATCGTTTTTCCGCCAGTTCCTGCCACACCAGAAAGCCCAGTCCGCCGATGACCACCAGTGCCCCCAATGTCAGCAAAACTACGGGATCCGACTGGAACTCTGCCAGGCTGGCTCCCGGGGTGATGCAGCCGAAAATGTCAAATCCTGCATTGCAGAAGGCAGAAATGGCGTGAAATACACCCCATTTCAGTGCCGTCACCGGACCATATTCCGGCAAAAAGTGGAAAAACAAAATGGCTGCTCCCATGCCCTCCACCGCAAAGCTGCCTTTCAGCACCGTCTTTTGCAACCGGACGATGCCATCCATATCCCCCACGCTGAGGGCCTGGGCCATGACCAGCCGCTGCTTCAGGCCGATGCGCCTGCGCAGCAGAAATACAAACAGTGTCGCTGCCGACATAAATCCCAGTCCGCCGATCTGGATCAGGGTGATGATGACCACCTGACCGAAACCGCTCCACTGGCTGAAGGTATCAAACATCACCAGCCCTGTGACGCAGGTGGCAGATGTGGCCGTAAACAATGCCGGCAGGAATCCGCAACTGACCCCATTCCGGGATGCCACCGGCAGCATCAGCAGCAGGGCACCTGCCAAAATCATAGCACCGAACACCATGGCAATGATCTTCGCCGGAGAGATATTCTTCCCCTGTTTTCTTCCCATGAACACCCTGTCTCACCTCTCCGACGGACAAACTCCGCCATGATACGTTTTCCTTATTATACCAAGTTTCCCGCCGTTTGCAAGTGTCTTTTCCGGCAGATCCGTGCCGGGATTGCATTTTCTACATTTCATGGTATAATCAGGTTAGTATAAAATAAAGGAGTTGTTTCCATGGCCCCGATTTCCTCCCGGCGCGATCCTGCGCTGGATGTTACCCGGTGTACGGCCCTTTTGTGTGTCATTGCGGTACACTTTTTTGTACACAGCAGCTTTAAGAATACCCTTTTGGTGGGCACCCGGATGTATGGCCTTACCGTTTTGCGCAGCGCCGCCATGGTATGTGTTCCCCTGTTTCTGATGCTCTCCGGATATCTACTGAACCGGAAGGAGCCCAACCGGCGTTATTATCAGAAATTGCCGAAAACCTATTCCATTTATGCGCTGGCCAGTCTGTGTTGCTATTGCTTCACCTGCTACCGGGAAAGCCCGGACTGGAGCAGTTTTTCCCTGTTGCAGCTGGTTTTGCGGACTTTGTCCTTCGATGCCTGCGGCTATGGCTGGTATATGAATATGTATTGGGGACTGTTTCTTTTGATCCCCTTTCTGAATCGTCTGTACCACGGACTGGTCTCCCAAAAAGAAAAGCAGGGCTTGCTTCTGGTTCTGCTGATTTTGACCGCCTTCCCGAAAATCACCAATTGCTTCCTGTATACCCCGGATTCCGGCTGGCAGCTGGCTGTGGAATATGAATCCCATCAGGTGGTTCTTCCCTCCTGGTGGACACTGCTGTATCCCATCACCTATTATTATCTGGGTGCCTATCTGCGGGAGTATCCGCTGAAAATCACCCGGCGCCAGAACGTTTTGCTGGTGCTGGCTGCCTTCTTCCTCACCGGCACCTGGAACTTCCTGTTCAGTTACGGAAAGGAATACCTCTATGGCGCCTGGCAGGACTGGGGCTCTCCCCTTCTGGTTTTGCAAAGCGTCCTGTTCTTCCAGCTTCTTGCCCAGGGAAAGTATCGTCCCCTTCAGGGAAAAGCTGCCGGATTTGTGGCATATTTGTCCGATCTGTGCTTGGGCGGCTATCTGGTCTCCTGGATCTTTGATGAACTGTTCTATCCGGTGCTGCTTTCCCGTCAGCCCAATGCTGCTTACCAAATTCCCTATTTTCCTGTGATCGTCCTTGCCGTATTCTGCTGTTCTCTGGCTCTGTCCGCCGTTTTGAATCTGGTATATGACCTGCTTTCCAAACTCTTCACAAGAATCTTCTGCCGCAAAAAAGTTACCGCATAAGCAAGCATCCCCACACAGCAAAAGGCTGTGTGGGGACTTTTTTACAACAGTGGCGCAAACAGCCGCAGAATATACTGCCAGGTCCGCATCATGGCCCCCCGGCCGGCGGCATAGTCCCGGGTGACTTCCCGGCACTGGTCAAAGGTCGCTGCAAAATCCACCGCCACCTGTTCCACAGCATCGCAGCCGAAGAACAGCACATTGTTTTCAAAATGGTGGTAAAGGCTCCGGTAATCCAGATTGGAAGTTCCCAGAGATACCATTTCCCCATCGCAGATGCACTGCTTGGCGTGGCAGAATCCGGGAGTAAATTCATAGATCCGGACCCCCTGTCTGGCAAGGCTGGCATAATAGGAGCGGGTCACGGCGTAAACCGTCTTTTTGTCCGGGATCCCCGGGGTGATGATCCGCACGTCTACTCCACGCTTGGCAGCCAGTGTCAGGGCGTGGCTCATTTCATCGGTGATGATGAGATAGGGTGTCATCACATACAGGCTCTTTTGAGCCCGGTTGATGAGATTCATGTACACATTTTCCGCCACCCGTTCCTCTCCCAGAGGATTGTCCGCAAAGGGCTGGACAAATCCTTCGGCGGGAACACTGTGAAACACGTCCCGATACCGTGAAAAATCCTCTTTCTGCTTGGTCTGGACGCACCACAGTTCCAGGAAGATGGCCGTCAGACTCCGGACGGCTTCCCCCTCCAGCCGGAGGCCTGTATCTTTCCAGTATCCGTAGGGATGGGTCCGGCCAAAGTATTCCTCCGCCAGATTGTATCCCCCGGTGAAGCCCACCCGGCCGTCCACCACGGTGACCTTCCGGTGATCCCGGTGATTCAGAAACACATTCAGCACCGGCAGCGCCGGATTGAAGGGAACACAGCGGATGCCCTCTTCATTCAGCCGTTTTGCCACCCGCATGTTGTTGACCCAGGCACTGCCAATGTCGTCGTACATCAGCCGCACTTCCACGCCGGCTTTCACTTTCCGCACCAGAATTTCCTCCACTTCCCGGAAGGCGGAGGCGTCTTCCACGATGAAATATTCCATAAAAATGAACTGTTCTGCCGTTTCCAGTTCCCGTTTCAAGTCTTCAAAGGCATCCTTCGCCTCCGGGTAATACTGCACGGCGGTATTGTTATAAACCGGGTACCCCACCTGCTGCCACAGGTAGCGGCTCTGGTTGGCAAAGGAGCGGTTTTCTTTCTCCAGCTTTCCAAAGGCCTGCCGGGCATTGTCCGGAACTTCCTCCGCCATTTCCCGGCGGACTTTTTTCAGCCGTTTGCCGATGCCCGGATCTCCCAGAATGACGATAAGGACATACAGTGTCAGCCCCATCATGGGCATGGCCAGGATCAGCATGATCCAGGGCATTTTCATAGCGGAATTGGTGTGCTTGCTGTTGATGTACAGCACCACGATCACCGCCAGCCATCCCGTCACCGTGGCGATGACATCCGAGTATTCATTGAGCAGCTGCACCCGCAGCAAGATCCAGCCTGCCTGCAGCAGAAAGGACAGCGCCACAAATGCCAGCCGGGCCACGCTGTTGGCATTGGGCTTTTTCTTGTTTCCTCTCATACGGTTTCCCCCTTTTTCTGCTTTCATTATAGAGGATATCGATATAAAAATCCAGATAAATTCCCCACCGTCACAGAAAATATACAATTTGGACACAATCCCCCGCCCCGCTCTTTAGAGATGGCTTAGAGGTTCCGGTGTTACCGTAAAGCCAAACTGCAACGAAAGGGCTCCGTCTGTATGAAACAGCCACACTTCCCCAAAAAATCCGGACAACACTGGATCTGCTGGTCTTTTCTGCTTCCCAATCTGCTGGGGGTACTGTGGTTTTCCCTGATCCCCATGCTGGAGGTTTTGTTCCGCTCTTTTCAGAACGCCATTGGCGGAACTTGGGTGGGACTGCAAAATTATACACGTGTCCTGCAAAACACGGCTTTCCGGCAGGCTGTCGCCAATACGGGAACATTCACCGCCGTCTGCATCCCACTGCTGGTGGCCCTCTCGCTGGTGCTGGCTGTGATGCTGTATGCCCTGCCCGGGATGGGCAGGGCCATCCGCAGTCTCTTTTTGATGCCCATAGCCGTCCCGGCCGCTTCGGTGGTGCTGGTGTGGAAGCTACTGTTCCACGATCAGGGGCTTGTCAACAGTGCCATTGCCCTTTTGGGTGGCAGCGGCGTCCGCTGGATGGGGTCAGATGCCGCCTTCTGGATGCTGGTCATCAGCTACCTGTGGAAAAATCTGGGCTATACCATAATCCTCTGGACAGCCGGCCTTTCCGCCATTCCGGAAAGCATCTATGAGGCCGCCCAAATGGACGGTGCCGGGAAATGGCAGACTTTTTTCTGCATTACCCTGCCCAATCTGAAGGGAACCGCCAGCACCATCACCGTCCTGTCCCTGCTGAATTCCTTTAAGGTGTTCCGGGAAGCCTGGCTGGTGGCAGGAGACTATCCCCAGGAAAGCATGTATCTTTTGCAACATTTGTACAACAACTGGTTCCGGGAACTGGACTTTGACAAAATTGCCGCCGCTTCCGTAATGACTTCGGCTCTGGTATTTCTGCTGATCGGTCTGCTCCGGAAGGCATTGGAGGAAAAAGAATGAAGCAAAAACACCAACTCCTCACCCTGATACCCTTGCTGATCCTGACGGTTTTGGTCTGCGCTCCCGTCTGGATCGCCATGACCGGCAGTTTCTCTGCCCAATGGGAGCTGGAAGAAAATCTGACCCCGGTTTTCGCCGGGGCGGAAGGGACGGCCCACTGGTCTTTCCTGCCCCAGGCACCAACGCTAAAATCTCTGGTGGAAGTTCTGCTGGACAGTCCCGGATTTTTTGCCATGTTCTGGAACTCTGTAGCCATCTCTTTCCGAACCTTGGCAGGGCAGCTGCTCACTGCCGTTCCGGCGGCCTGGGCACTGGCCCAGTTGCCCCTGAGAGGCAAAGGCCGGATTTTGGATCTTTACATCGCACTGATGCTCATGCCCTTTCAGGTGCTGATGTTTCCCCAATATCTGGTACTGCAGCGGCTGAAACTTTTGGATACCCTGTGGGCCGTGATCCTGCCCGGGGTGTTCTCCACCTTTCCGGTTTTTGTGCTGCAACGCTTTTTCCGGTCGGTTCCCCGGGAAATTCTGGAAGCCGCCCAGCTGGACGGCGCGGGAGAATGGCAGATTTTCTTCCACATCGGCCTGCCTCTGGGAAAGCCGGGGATCCTGTCGGTATGGATTCTCAGCTTTCTGGATTCCTGGAATCTGATTGAGCAGCCCATGACCTATCTGAAAACCAAATCTCTGTGGCCCCTGTCCCTGTTCCTGCCGGAAATCGGTTTGGAGGAACTGGGACTGGGTTTTGCGGCAGCGCTGATGATGCTGCTTCCGGCACTGCTGCTGTTCTGGGGCTGTCAGGAATCTCTGGAAGCCGGCATCACCTTATCAGGAGGAAAGTAACCATGTACTGCAAAGAAAAAATCAGCGGGATCTGGAAATGGGTCGGTATCTTTTTCGGCACCATGATGGTATTCACCCTGCTTTCCAGAGCCATTTATCAGCAGAGTACCGCCGCCGTGACCGTAACGGCCCCGGAAAACGGTACCATCGACCACACCGTGACGATCACCGGCAAAACGACAGCCAATCAGGAATTGGCCGTCACCGCTGTCGCCGGCCTGCGGGTCGCCGGGGTTTCCGTGAACGAAGGCCAGTTGGTGGTCCAGGGAGATGTCCTGTTTACCTTGGACATGGATTACCTGGCGGAAGAACTTTTGCAGCAGGAGCAGGAAGTGAAAAAGCAGCAGCTGTCCGTACAGGATGCCTGGGCACAGATTGCCAGCGCGCAAAAGCAGCAGGAAAACCAGCAGGCCCAGGCGGCGGAAAATTATAATGCCGCCGTCTCTCAGGCCCAGACTGCCCTTGACCGGGCAGAGCGGGATCTGCAGCGGGCCCAGCAGGCGTTGGAAAACTACCGAAGCGACCTGTCGGAAGAAGATACTTTGCGCAACGCCCTGGAATCTGCAAAATCCGCCCTGGATGCCAAACAGGCCGCCCTGTCAGCGCTGCAAACCCAAATCGAACAGGCAGTGGAGTCCGCCCTTTCCGCCGCAGGCTCGGAACTGACCCAGGAGGAAAAAGACGCCCTGAAAAATACCATCCGTGGCGAATATACCGCTGCCCTGACCACCGCCGAAGCGGAAGCGCAACAGGCCCAGGAATCCCTTGCCACTGCGCAATCCGACTGGGATGCCTTCCGTCAAAGCCAGTCCGGCAGTGCCGGTTCTTCCGAAGAAGCCCTTCTGGCCGCTGTGGAGCAGGCTCAGGAAGCGTACGAGGATGCTTTGGCCACGCTGGAATCCACAAAAAACACCTACAGCCGGGCCCTGACCTCTGCCAATTTGCCCACCGGTACCGGTTCTTCCGCCCAAATCGGTCAGATCACGCTGGAGCAGATGCAGCGGCAGCTGGAAAAACTGGAGCAACTCCGGGATGCGGAAGGAAAGATCCTCTCCCCCACCGATGGCATCGTCACCAAATGCAGCATCCAGACCGGGGAAAAGACCACCGATACCACAGCCATCCTTCTGGCAGACCTGAGTCAGGGCTGTAAATTCTCCGGTCTGGCCACCGAAGAAGACAGCCAGTACATTGGCGTTGGCGATAGCGTGACGATTCAAACCGGAAACGGGAAAGTCTACAAAGATCTTCCTGTGACCACGTTTTCGACTACGGAAGAATCCGGCGGAGGGTACCGCCTGACGGTGCAGATCCCCACAGGAAATTTGGCTTTCGGGGCAAATGTGCAGTTGCAGTTTACCAAAAAGTCACAGCTCTATGCCTGCTGTGTGCCCTTGTCTGCCCTGCATCTGGATAGCCGTAACCAGACCTATGTGCTGGTGGTGCAGGAAGTGACATCCGTTATGGGAGCGGAATTACAGGCAAAAAAGGTCAATGTGACGGTGTTGGAACAGAATGAGACCATGGCCGCCCTGGCAGAGGGAGTGCTGGGTTCTAAGGACAAGGTCATTGTTGGCTCCGACAAAACCATCGACAGCGGCAGCCGGGTGCGGGTGGAATGATATGAGGAAGGAAAAATGGATCCGGCGGAGTATTCTTTTGACAGCGGTTATCCTGTATCTGTGGGCAGTTTTCTTCTGCCGGGCGGCGAAAGAAGAGGCAAGCCTTACCTATATCCGATTGTCCCAAAGCATCGATGCCGCCAGGGCAGAAGAAATCTTTGCGCAGGAAACCCTTCTGGAAAATCCCGTTGGCTTTTGCTTCTGGAGAGAAGTGACGGCGCAAAAGGTGACCTGTAAAGAAACCGGGGCAGCCGCTGAAATGACCCAGGTCTTGCTGTCCGGCAACCCGGAAGTTTTAGAATTTGGGGTTCTATCCTGGCAGGATGGTTGCTTCTTGGATGATGTGACTGCTGAGAAACTATTCGGCACGCCCCACTGCGGCGAGCAGACGGTATGGCAGGAAGATGCCTCCTACCGGGTATTGGACACGATCTCCACCCTGAAACCTACCATGCTTACCGTCGCTGCAAAAAAAGACGGTGCTGTTTTGAACCGTTGCGCCCTTTCTGTGTCGGCAGAGCAGTCAGAACAAATTGCCTCCCAGTTTCTCCTGCGCTGGGGCTTGCAGGGGGAGCGGATCAGCTTTTATCCATTATGGGTGGCGGTACATAATTTCCTGCTGATCCTGCCGGGGAGTTTGCTCTTGCGTTCCTTGGGATATGGAATCAAAAACCTTCGGGCGCAAGTCAGGGGAAAGCGTTTGATTTTTCTGTTGGCAGAAGCGGGCCTGCTGGTGCTTCTATGCCGACAGATCATTATTCTTCCCGATATGTTCCCCTCCCGGTGGTCTGACTTTTCTTTTTGGGGAACTTGGCTGGAAGGGCAAAAGGAGAATCTGCACCTTGTCCTGCTGACCCCCATGGGAGAGCGGCACTTGCAAATGATGCTCAATATGGTAAAATCAATACTATCTTCCACGACGGCATTTTTTCTTGCCGTCTGGACACGAAGGAGGCGACCCCTATGCGGATCCTGCTGATTGAAGACGACGAAACCCTGTGCCAGACCATTTCCTTCCAGCTGCGGCAGGAGGGCTTTTCCGTGGATACTGCTATGGACGGGGAAGACGGCCTGCACATTGCCCGGGAGCGGCTCCACGACCTGATTTTGCTGGATCGGATGTTACCGGGGTTGGATGGCATGGAAATATTGAATATTCTGCGCAGGGAAAATATCAATACCCCGGTGATCTTCCTGACGGCCCTGGGGCAGCTCCATGACCGCACCACAGGGCTGAACAGCGGTGCCGATGATTATATCGTAAAACCCTTTGCCTTTGAAGAATTGCTGGCAAGAATCCATTGTGTTCTGCGCCGCCCGGCACAGATGCAACTTTCGGAAAACCTGTCTTTTGGGGATATCCAGTATACGCCCCATACCCTGACGCTTTCCTGCGGGAGCAATACCACGGTGCTGTCCAAGCGGCTGGGGGATCTGCTGGAATTGTTCCTGCGAAATCCGGGACAGGTACTGCCAAGAGAGACGATTTTGCTCCGGGTTTGGGGCATGGATGTGGAGGTGGAGGACGGCAATCTGGATAATTACACCTACTTTCTCCGCCGGAGCCTGAAAAAAGTGGGCTCCAGGCTACAGCTGACCACCCTCCGGGGCGTTGGATACCGATTGGAGGAACACCATGTTTCGTAAACTGCGATGGAAACTCACCGCGTTCAACACCGCCATTACCGGCGGGATTTTGCTGGGCATGATGGTGCTGTGCCTTGTGCTGTCAGAAGCCAACACCAAAGAGCAGACCCTGCGAAGCGTATCCGACCGGGCGCAGGTGATTTTGACCTATCTGGAAAGCCAGAATCCCATCTCCTCCGGTCAATTGCGGCAGTTGGAATCGGATCCCAACCTCCACCTGTATCTGCTGGATGGGGGCAAGCCCCTGTTTTCCATGACGCTGTCCCCGGAAAAGACGGAACTGACTGCAATTTTTCAGCAAGCCCAGACAATGGCCAACGGAACCATGGGAGTCTTTCCTATGGAAGGTTACTATGGCGGGTATTACACCATCACAAAAGGGGATTCCCGGCTGGAACTGGTGATTTTGTATACCCTGACGGAAATGGAAAGCCGCATCCAAAGTCAGCGGCTACTGGTGCTGCTGGCGGCGTTTCTGGCCATTGGGGTGCTGGGGGTCTTCTCCTGGTTCTTTACCGGAAAAATGCTTCGGCCTATTCAGGAAAATCAGAAACGGCAGACGGAATTTATCGCCGCTGCTTCCCATGAACTCCGCACGCCGCTGGCGGCCATTCTCTCCGCCGTGTCTGCCATGGAGCGGGCAGAACCCGTTCAGCGCAGTCAGTTCTCCCACATGATCTACCGGGAAGGCAGCCGGATGTCCCGGCTCATTGGGGACATGCTGACCCTTGCCAGCGGAGACAGCCAGCCCTTGCCCCTGCAAAAAACGCCGGTGGAGCCGGATATGTTGCTACTGGAAGCCTACGAAGCCCATGCACCGCTGCTCCGGGAAAGGGAGCTGACCCTGAACCTCTCTCTTTACGAGCAGGAGATCCCGCCGCTGATGCTGGACAAAGACCGGATTTTACAGGTTCTTGCTATTTTGCTGGACAATGCCGCACAGCACACCCCCGCCGGAGGGAAGATCGAACTGGAATTGACCCGGCAGCGCAACCGGGTGCAACTGCGGGTGTCCGACTCCGGCCCTGGTGTGCCGGACAGCGAAAAAGGCAAAATCTTTGAGCGATTCTATCGCAGTGAAACTTCCCGTTCCGATTCGGGTCACTTTGGCCTTGGCTTAAGCATTGCCGCCGACATCGTCAAAGGCCATGGTGGAAAGATCTGGGTGCAGGATGCCACCATCGGCGGTGCGGAATTTGTGGTGGAACTTCCGATTTTTTAGAGGTTTGTTAGAGAATGGAAGATTATACTGGTTCCATCTTCAATAAGGAGGAACACATATGAACGTAAAACGACTGTTCTCCGCACTGCTGTCCGCAGCTATGATTCTGGGCTGCTTTGCCGGTTGCGGAAAGAGCAAAAATGCAAAGGATGATGAAATCACCCTGACACCCACCATCAGCACCACCGCTACAGGCAGATATGTGGAGAAGGAGCTGCACCTCCCGGAAAGCCGCCGTGCCTTGGACATGGTCATGCTTTCCGACGGGCAGCTTCGGGTTGCCTTGCAGGAAGATGACGGCAATATCCTGCTGGCTACCACCTCTGACGACCGCAGCGACTGGGCGGACACCGTGACTTTGCCGGCGGAAATCACTTCCGGAGTGGAAATGGAAACTGTAGCACTGTCCCCGGATGGCAGCGTTTTCTGCTCCACCATGGAATCTCTGGAGGACGATACCCACCAGCCCCACCTGTGGGTGATCGATCCGGCGGGCAATCCCAAAGAGCTTCCCAATACCTATAAAGATATTGACCCGGATGCCGGTTACTTTATCCCCTATGCGGATTTTACGGAGGATGGTTCCCTGATTGCCCAGATCTATGTGGGAGAAATTCGGCAGATCTATTTGACCACCGGAGAAATGAGCGACGATTTCAACGGCAAAATGCGTGTTCTGTACCGCATTGGCTGCGCCGGAAGCGATACCTTCCTGCTGAGTATGGAAACGGTGGCCTGGTATCACGATGGCGAAAGTCAGGACTTGCCGGAGGTTCTGAAAGCCCATCTGGAAAGTGCGCTGGCTGCGGATTACGGCAACACCCCGAAAATCGTCTTCTGGGAAAATGCAGAAGGCTACCTGTTCTTCACCACCTGTGATGGTCTCTACAGTTACATTCCCGGCGGCAGCGTCACGGAAGAGCTGATCCCCGGCAGTCGCACCACTTTGGGTGACCCTACCAGTGTCCCGGTGGCATTGACCGGTTGTGACGATGGCAGTTTCTACCTGCTGACCAATGTCAGCAGCACTCCCACATTGTGCCAATTTGTCTATGACGAGGAAGCCCCTACGGTGGGGAATACCCAGCTGCGGATCTACAGCCTTTACGAAGATGATGACCTTACCCAGATGGTGACCCAATATCAGAAAGCCAACGCCAATGTCACCGTCACGTTGGAAATCGGCCTGACCGGGGACAGTGGCATCACCGAATCCGATGCCATCCGCACATTGAATACGGAAATTCTGGCAGGAAACGGCCCTGACCTGATCTGCCTGGACGGCTTTAACCTGGAAAGCTATCTGGAAAAGGGCGTTCTGGCGGATGTGAGCCATATTCTGGATGCCGGATATCCCTTGTTTCGTAACATCACCGACTGCTACGCTCAGGACGGAAAAATCTGCGCCGTGCCCACCACTTTCACCATCTCGGCCATTTACGGCAAGGAAGAATATGTCAGCCAGATCCACGATCTGGATTCGCTGGTAGCCGTGGCAAAGCAGGCCCGGGAAGACTTCCCAGCGGAGATCCGTGTGGTCAACGGTATGTACCCGGACATTCTGGCAGACTACTACTATGACAGCTGCTCCGCCGCATGGATGAACGCTGACGGCACCCTGAACGCCGATAAACTGACGGAATTCTACGCCGCCATGACGGAGCTTTATGCTCTGGAAGAAGGCTTCCGGCAGGAGTACGCCGAATGGATGGCAGAAGTCCGGGCGGAATACGTCAGCGGCAACAAGTGGGTAAATCCCGGCGAGTATACCGGCATTGCCGGTGCCCAGAGCATCCTGTCGGATATTGCCCAGCTCTCCGCCGGAACCCTGGACGGTATGAATACCTACGCTTACGCACTGGCGGGCCAGAAGGAATACTTAGATGACAGCTATATTATGCGGCCGCTGGATGGGCAGGCCTCCAATGTCTTCCTGCCCAGGCGGATCATGGGCATCCTTACCTCTGCCAAGAATCCCCAGGCGGCGGAATCCTTCCTGACCTTCATGCTCAGCAATGGGGTGCAGGACAAGGATCTCACCACCGGATTCCCGGTGAACCGGGTGAGCCTGCAACGGCAACTTTCTGAAGAGCGGGTGCTGGACTACTGGATCGGCAACGGCGAAGTGGCTTATCAGGCACAATGGCCCAATGAAAAGCAGCGGCAGAAAGTAGGGCGGTGGATCGAGAATCTGACCACCCCCGCCAACACCAACCGCACTATCCGCAACATGGTCATGGAACCCCTCTGGGACTGCTGTAATGGCAACATCACCCCGGGTCAAGCCGCTAACCAAACCTTGCAGGCGCTGAATTTATATCTGTCGGAATAATCACGAAGCGGGTGCTGCCCCGATGGGCAACACCCGCTTTTGTATTGTCAGGATACGGAAATACTGTCAATTTTCTGTCTGGTCTCCCCTTCTGCGGTGCGGTAGCGTTCCATCTCCACATCCAGAAATTCTTCCCCGGCTTCGTTGTAGAAAATCTTCTGGTAGCCCACCAACGTTCCGTCCTCGGTAAAGGAGTACCGCTGTTCCATCAAGGGAATGCCGGGATAGAAATCCGTGGTTTCCTGCACATGGATGGTACCCAGCTGATCTTTCCAGACCTGCTGGATATCTGTAGCGGAAAACAGCGTTGTAAAGTTAGCCCAATTGGTAAATGTCGCTTCTTCCAGCCAGTCCACCGAACTCACGGTTCCATCTACTATGTCATATCCCTGCCCATTCCGCAGTAGCATTTCCCGAATACTTTTCACGCTGCCGTCCAACTTATAGGAATAGGTGGTCTTCTCATAATAGTCCTCCCCGCACCGCCAGATTTCCGAAACCAGATCATGACTGTCAGCATTCAATGTACCAAAGAATTCCTTGTTACGCAGGTAGTTCCAGACCTTGATATAGTAGTCCCGGTCTTCAATCAGCTGGGATACGCCTGCTTTGCATTCCTGCAACAAGCTTTCCACACTCTGATTGCGGATCTGGAATTTACTGTAGCAGTGCAAGGTTTCGATACTACCATCGGCCATGGTCACCGTGTAGTACCGCCCCAGACGGTAGTAGCCTTCCGGCAGGATTCCATAACTGTCCGACCAGTCGATGGCAATGGTATCCCCCGCCTCCCAGCTCACCGAAATGCTGCGCTTTTCCGCCGGAGCCAGCTCCAGCGGCTCTTTCAGCAGCTTCCATTTGCTGCCGTCAAAGGTTTCCAGCCAGTATCCTTCCTCTGCCACGAAGGCACTGTGCCCATCTCCGGATTCCGAAAAAGTCAGGGTCAGGCCATTGGGCGTTACATTCTCACTGCCAATGCTACAATGCCATCCGCCATCCAAAAAACGCCACTGCCGTGAGAGCCTTCCCAGCTCCAAATCCTGATCGTAGTCGGTTTTGTTGCTGGGGATCTCCGTGATGGTATTTCTGTTTTGCCGGACTTTCTCCAGATCTTCCTCCGTCAGGCATTGCAGCGCATAATCGGAAATGATCCGGTAGGTCTCTCTGGGATCCGGATCGTCCAAAACTGTCACACTGGCTTCAAAATACCAGGCGTCTTTCCCTTCTTTCGGAGGCTTTTCCTGATATTTCCGGTGAATAGAAGCAATGGTTCCGTCATCCCGGAAGGTAATACGGGTCGTACCGCTGTAAGTAACTCCAACTTTCCATTCCGGCATCCAATCCGCATCGAAGCTGACGGTGCTTTCGCTTTCCACCCGGACTGCGGTGACGGTTTTTCCCTCCGGGGAATATTTTTGAATCCAGTCATTGGGATCACCATAATCGCTGCTGCCTTCCCAGAGCCAATGATCTCCCACATGGTCAGCGTAGCGGTCACCGTAATAAAGCTCGCTGCCCATTGGGCTCATTTCCTCTGTCCAGAAGTCCGATTGCAACCAGAGCAGCACATCCTGACCGTAGCGGTAGACTTCCAGCATCTGCGTATATCCGGCATCCGCCTGATTGGGAAAGACATTCTCGGACTGAACCACCGCCCGGCAGCTTTCCCGGCTGCACAGTTCCTGGATTCCGGCAGTGACGGCGTCCAGAATTTCGTCTTCGGAAAGATTGGCAGCGAAGGTGGAGGAAAGTTCCGTTTCTTCCGTTGTGGCCGTGGTTTCCTGCACTTCCAGCGTATCCTTCGGCTCTGCCTCCGGGGAGGTCACCAGACATACCGCCACAAAGCCGATGGCGATCACACCGGCCAGACAGATCCAGAAACCGGGACGCTTGTATTTCAGCACTGCCCGGATCCGCTTTTTCACGCTGACCTCCCCGAAGGCCACCGGCCCAGCCAGGTAGACCCGGTTGGCAGAGCAGGTCAGCAGGGCGGCGGAGTATTCCTTCCGCTCTGCCAGATCCATAAACTGCACCACCCGCTCGTCGCAGGCCATTTCCATATCCCGGCACATCAGGATATAGGCGACCCAGACCAGCGGATTGAACCAGTGCATCGCCAGAGCCAGAAATCCCATCATTTTAAACCAGTGGTCACCCTTTTCCAGATGGGTTCGCTCGTGAGCCAGAATGTATTTGCGCACATCTTTGGGCAATCCCATGGGGATGTAGATCTGCGGGCGAAGAAAACCCAGAATAAACGCAGTATCGATCCGGTCGCATTCCCAGCCGCCTTTGATCTTCACCGCCTCCCGCACCTGTCGTTTCAGTTTCCCATAAGACCAGAACGTATACACAGGAACAGTCCGGCAACACCCAGCCAGAGGAAAAAGATCTGACTTGCCCGGTCTGTTTTTTCGCTTTGCGCCACTTCACCTTGGCTTGGCTGAGAAGGCATAGGCGTTGATGGCACCGGTGTGTTTCCTTTTGGGTATCTTCTATTGTCGGCAATGGCAACGTATCTGTGGATACAGGAACATCCTCCACCCACTGCACCGTTGTCCGGTTTCCCATTCCGGCTGCAAGCTGAGATCTCTGCGAATCTCAAAGGGCATCAGCAATGCCAGCCCCACCAGCAGCCACATAAGGCACAGGAACTTTTTCGGTGTTTTCCGCAGCACAAGCCGCAGGAAGAGCACTGCCACAATCACCACACTGCCACGCATACTGGCACTCAGCAGGCCATGTAAAAACTGTGCCATGGTCATTCCTCCTCGAAGGAATCGATCAGCATCTTTAGCTGGTCAACTTCCCGGCGGGTCAGCTTTTTGGTTTTGGAGAAAGCAGTGAGGAAGGCAGGCAGGGAACCTTCAAAGGTCTCCTCTACCATTTCCTCCAACCGGGCTTTCTGGGCTTCTTCCTTGGAGATCAGCGCAGAAACGATGGTGTTTTCGTTCTTCACCACTCCCCGTTCGGACAGGCGGCGGATGACGGTATAAGTGGTGGCCTTGCTCCAACCCAGCCGCTCCTTACAAAGCTTCACCAGCTCACCGGAGCTCACCGGTTCCCGCTCCCACAGGATCAAACAAAACCGGTACTCACTTTCAAAAATCTTCGGAATTTCCATATTGGCATCTCCTCTCGGTTTAATCTATTAAACTTCTCCGTGTTTAGTTTAACATATTAAACCAAGCTTGTCAACACTTTCCTGTTTCCTGTAAAAAATGAGCGATAACCAGCAAAACACCGGCTATCGCTCATTTTTATGAAATTTAAGGAATATCCTGCTCAACAGTCTCCGGCGGGGTATCCAGCACTTCCGGGTGGCTCAGCAGGCGCAGGAAGTATTTCAGGACACTGGCATAATAGAAGCCGTCGCAGATCCGTTCATCCAGATTGAATTTCAGATCCACATATTTGCGCTCCACCCACTCCCCGTTCACCAGCTCCTGCTCCCGACGCTTCCGGCCAAAGGAACAGAATACCGGCACGGTGCCAAAATCGTACAGGTGGTGATACACCGGGCGAATGCCCAGAGAACCCATGCTGGTGAAGTAGACGCTTCCATGGAAGGGGCTGACCTCCAGCAGGAACCGGGGAATCAGTCCAAAATAATCCAGGGACTTCAGCAGCCAGATGGCACCCTTCAGAAGCAGGCCGGGGATGCGCATGAAGTTTGCGGCGGTATTGTCCGCCGTGGTGTTCTCCATTTCGTTCTTGGCAAGCTCCACCTGCTCGTTGAACTTACGGTAGACATCCTCCGCCGTGTCACCGGGGTGCAGATGCACCTTCACCAGAGAGTCCGGTGCGGTGGCCGTCAGCTCCTTCTTCACCGTCATGCACAGCGTCACATCCTCCCCGCGGGAGTAGATTCGCTGCCCGGCGATGAACCGGTTCAGCCCGGGGTACTTCGCCACGGTGCGGACATAGGCCGCCATAATGACGTGGGTAATGCCGAAGCCTGTCAGGCCGTTCTTCCGCTTCTGACGGACATATTTTTCCACCTCGGTGATTTCGGCGGCGGCGCTGAACAGGTTGTTGGCGCCGGTGCGGTCAGGCATGAAATAGGCAGTGATCTGCTCCATAGCAGGCGCCGTCCGGACCCGGCGGCCTTCGATACGGTCGCCCCAGGTGGGATGGTACTTGCCGTCGGTATGTACCTGCACGAAGGGCAGCAGCAGGAGCATCCCCAGCACGAACCCGGCCTCGGGATACCGGCCACGAAGAACCAGCAGAATAGCCCCCAGCACTTCCAGAATGGCCAGCGTCCATTTTCCGCCCCGGCCACTGAAAGTCAGGGTGTAATTCAGACAGAAGCCGATGAGAATGGCCCAGTGGATCCAGGAGGCCGTCCGCAGTCCCAAACCCAGTGCCATAAACCAGACGGGCACCGCCGTGCGGTGAAGCAGCTCCTCACCGGACAGCAGGGCGATGATCACATAGACGATCCCGCCACCGCCCAGCAGCCAGGCTTCCGCCCCTATGTACTGCTGGACACAAAAGCCAGCAGCCAAAGCCAGAGCCAAACACACCAGCTTGACCCAGAGACTTTTCACATTGACATAATAGTGTTTTCTTCTTTCCATAGTCACGCTTCCTCTCTTATGCGTTACCATTGTTTCGCTTCCTGAAAAAGACGAACCACTCAATGAACAGGCACATGAATATCGCCGCAAAGATATCCACCGCCGAATGCTGCTTGACAAAGGTCACGCTGATGCAGATCAAAATGCACCAGACCGTTACCGTCACCCGCCACCACTTGGGAACGCTCTTTTCCCGGAGCCAGGTGGAGGCGATACCCAGAGAATAGGCCACATGGAGCGATGGGCAGACCCCGGTGCTGGTATCCACGCTGTAGATGAACCCAATCAGGTGGGTCAGCACATTGTCCCGGGGGAATACCTCCGGCCGCAGATCCTGTCGGCTGGGGTAGACCACATAGACGATCATGGCGATGACTTGCGTCAAAATAATGTAGGTTTGCAGATTTTTGAACCCCTCCACATTGTACAGCAGAAAATAGGCCAGGGAACCCACGATCAGGAAATACCAGCTGACGTACAGGATGATAAATTCCTCCCGGAAGGGGATGATATCATCCAGCGCACAGTGAATAGCATGGCAGTTTTCCGCCGGGATGAGGTTTTCCGTTAAGACATACCCCAAAAGGTACCCCACCCAGCCAAGCAGCAGCTTTAAGTGGGAAAATTCCGGGGTGTTGATATTGTTGAGTCTGAGTTTTCGGTAATCAACCGTTGGGGCGCGCATTACATTTCTCCTTGGGAATATTGGTAGGGTAATCCTTTTTGGGGATATTGCGGTAAGGGATCACGGTATGCTCCGGCAGAGCGCAGGCCAGATCGGTGATTTCCTGCATCAGATAATCGCAGATCTTTCCCCGCTGGGTATCCATGCTTTCCGCCGGGTCATAGCGGATGGGCTTGCCGATGTGCAGCTGCTTCAGCTTCGGGGCAATGTATACCGGCACAAAGCATACCGCATTTCCGGTCTTTTTGTAATAGAGTTTGGCCACATCGGCGAATTTTTCCTGAAATTCATAAACGATGTGGTTGTGTTTTACGTCATGCTCCGGGAAGATGGTCACATGGTAGCCTTTCTGAAGATACTTCACCGTATTCTTGAAGGTGCCGATAATGCGGGTATCATGGTACACGCCAATGGTATTGGCATTATTGAAAATACAAACCGACAGCGGCGCAATGAGCCAGGCCAGCACCTTGTAAAAAGGATGGGTCCACTTGGGCTTCTGGGACCAAAAATCCTGGAAGGCATAGCCCGGCACTTCTTTCAGTGCCATCATCTGCCCGGCGCACCAGGTGTAATGCTCCCCAGGAAAGTACAGCTCCGCCGTGATGGGGCCGTTCATTTGGGTATGATTTCCCACGAAGATCACCGGTTCCTCCGGCAGATTTTCCAGCCCCACTACCTCCATCTTAGGGTAGCACAGCCGGATCATGGCCTTAATGCCTTTGTAGAGAACGGACGTTTTTTTGTTTTCCACTTGAACACCTCGATCATTTGCTGATATCCGTAGTCCAGCATAATTATATTCAGAATGAAAGCAAATGTCAATTATTTTCAGTTTCCTTTCCGCTCCAGTAGCGCAGCGCAAGATGACAATCGCAGTGCGAAAATGCTGGAACATTGTAAAATAAATGTCATCCCGACCGAGCGTAAGCGAGCGGAGGGATCCTGGCACTTACCAACTGCATCAGAAATATTCCGTGCGAAGATTCCTCGGCGTGCTTCGCTTGCTCGGAATGACATATACGCCCATAACCGTCAACTATTCCTTGACAAATCACCTTCCCTGCTCTATACTAAAACCATCATTCTAAAACGCCCGCTTCAGAAAGGAGCATCCCCATGCCGCCCAAGCCGAAATTTACCCGGGAGCAGATCGTCACTGCCGCACTTTCCATCGTCTCCCAAAAGGGTGTGGAAGCCCTGACCGCCAAGGAGCTGGGCTCTGCCCTTGGTTGCTCTGCCAGCCCAATTTTCACCGTATTTGATTCTATGAAGGACATTCAGGAAGAAGTCCGCACCGCTGCCATGACTCGCTTCGACCGGTTTGCGGAAGAAACCATGGAGGGCATTCCCCTGTTCAAACAGATCGGCATGAAAATGGTGCTTTTCGCCATTCAGGAGCCGAAACTGTACCAGCTTCTGTTTATGCAGGAGCACAGCAGCAATATCAGCTTTGACGATGTATTCGGCCAGCTTGGCCCCATGGCTCAGCGGTGCATCACCGCCATTGAAGAAGATTACGTTCTCTCCCCTGCCGATGCCCATACCCTGTTTGAGGCCATGTGGATCTATACCTATGGCATCGGCACCCTCTGTGCCACCGGAGTCTGCCGGTTCTCTCAGGAGAAGCTGGGGCAGATGCTTTCCTTCCAGTTCCGGGCCACCATGGCCATGGTGAAAGGCGGCAAAGGCAAATGAAGCTTTCCCAAACCCTGTTGCAGCTGGCTGCCCTGCTGCTGTTTGCCGCCGGGTGTCTGTTTCTGGTGCTGACACTGCTGGGCGGAAGCCGCTGGTATCTCGCCACTGCTCTGGCCTGCTTCCTGCTGGCGCAGCTGTTCCGGGTCATTCAAAAGGAGGATGAGCCATGAGCAAATACACACCCCTCTGGGAATGGCTCCAAACCCGTGACGAGCCGGACGTGACCCTGACTTTCGCCCAGGTGGAAGCCATCGCCGGTGTTCCCCTTGACCATTCCATTCTGCGGTACAAAAAGGAATTGCCCGTCTACGGGTGGGAATATGGGAAAATTTCCCTGAAACGGCAAACCGTTACCTTTCAAAAAATCCAACAGGAGGAAACCTTATGAAAACTCTGGAAACCATTCAAACCCTTTCCAAAGTCGGAAAGATTTTCTGCAAGATCATTTACATCTGCTGCATCATCGGTGCGGCTGGCTGTGTTGTTGGCATTGTGAGCCTACCTTTCGCCGACACCGGAATGATCAAGATCGGCGGCGTGACGATTTACGGTCTGATCGTCAACCGTGCAGGAATCGACCTGAACAGTTTGTATCCCCTTATGACCGGAGCCATGATCGTCTGCATCGGTCAGGCGGTCACGGCAAAATTCGGTGAAAGATACTTTTCCCATGAGCTGACGGCAGGAACACCCTTTACCATTGACGGTGCAAGAGAGCTTTTCCGTCTGGGTATCATCACGATCTGTGTGCCTTTGGGCAGCATGATTATGGCGCAAATTATCAGTTCCATCGTGGCGGAACTCATTGGCTGTGGCGAAGCGTTTAAGATTGAGGGCGGTGACTCCGTGGCGTTGGGCGTCATGTTTATTTTCATGTCTCTGCTATGCAAGTATGGGGCGGAATGCAGGGAGAACGAAGAACATGATCTCCATTGATTATGGCAGCTCTAAAGATGTTGATAGCTGGATGCGCCTTGTCCGAGCGGTCAGCGGCAGCTTTCCGGGCTTGGAAACGGAAGAAGCACTGACCGGGCATCGCCAGACTGTGCTGGACTTTATGGACAGGCAGGAAGCGATCTGTGCAAAGCAAGACGGCAAGATCGTCGGTGTTCTCCTATTTTCCAAGGAAAATAATATGGTTTGCTTTCTGGCAGTTGACCCCGCTTTTCGCAGAAAGCATATTGCCGAAAAAATGTTTCGCTATATGCTGCCGCAGTTGAATGCAGAAAACCCCATCACTGTCACCACATATCGGGAGGGCGTACCGGAGGGCATTGCCGCAAGAGCCTTTTATCAAAAATTGGGCTTTGTCCCCGGGAAACTGACCGTGGAGTTTGGCAGCGAAGTACAGGAATTTGTAATGACAAGCGGTTTTGAAGCTTTTGGAAACATAAAAGAAAGGATATGCCCCATGCAGACCGTTCACGAAATTGCCCTGCTTGACAGCAGTCAGGAAGAGCAGCTTCCGGGGTTTTCTCCGGATTTTCCCTATATTGCCACCCGGGCGGAATTGGAGCATTATCCCACCCCGGGCACCCCTTGGCACTGGCATCCCACGGTGGAGCTATTCTATCTGGAAAGCGGCACACTGGAATACACCACCCCCGCCGGGAAGGTGGTATTTTCTGCCGGGAGCGGCGGATTCGTCAACGCCGGTGTGCTCCACACCTCCACGCCCATTCCCTCCGGGGAACCCACCGTTCAGCTGATCCATCTGTTTCTGCCGGAACTGATCTCCGGCAGTGTCGCCAGCCGGTTGGACAGTAAATATGTCCGTCCCCTTCTCCGGGCTGGAAATGCGGGGCTGCTGGTATTGCATCCGTCCCAGCCCCGGCAGGGGGCCATTCTGGAAAAAGTCCGGGCTGCCTTCACGCTGGAGGAGACCCAGTGGGGCTATGAGCTTAATCTGCGGCAGGCTTTGACAGATATTTGGCTGGATCTGTACCGTTTGGCGCAGCCGGAAAACAGCCCCGCTGCGGACAGCGCAGAATCTTTAAAAACCATGATGCACCATATCCACCTCCACTTTTCCGAGCCCATTTCCGTGGAAGACCTTGCCAAAACGGCCCATGTCAGCAAGCGGGGCTGCTTCCGGCTGTTTCAGGAGAATCTGCATATGACCCCGGTGGAATACATCACCGGCTACCGTCTGGAACAGGCCTGCCAGATGCTGAGCCGGACAGAGGAGCCCATTACCCAGATTGCCTATCGCTGCGGCTTCGGTTCCGGCAGCTATTTTGGAATGCGGTTCCGGGAGGCCTACGGCTGCTCCCCTGCTCAATTCCGGAAGCGTTGGCAGGATCGTGATAGTTCCGGGCAGAAATAACATAGCTTTTCCGCCACTTCTGCGCTATACTGTTAACAAGGGAGTGGTTGTGAGCTTCTTCTGCTCCCCTCATACTTTCGGGGCTGGGCGTTTCCGGCCCCATTCCCTCAGAACTTCTGGAGGCTGCTTATGCTGCTGACACGTTATCTTGCAGAATCCGCATTACAGGAAGCTTATGCCGCCAATCCCGGCCCCTGGGTTGACCACAGCCGATATGTGGCACAGGCCTGTGAAGCCATCGCCCAAGGCTGCCCCCATCTGGACGGGGACACCGCCTATATTTACGGGATCCTCCATGACATTGGCCGCCACGCCGGTGTCACCTCCGAGCGGCATCTGATCGATGGCTACCGCTACTGCAAGACCCGGGGTTGGGACAAAGCCGCCCAGATCTGCATTACCCACGCCTTTATGATCCCGGATATCTCCACCTCCATCGGCGTATTCGATATGCCCCCAGAGGACAAAGCCTTTCTGGCCGAATTTGTAAAAAATACCCCCTATGATGATTATGACCGTCTGGTGCAGCTGTGCGATGCACTGGCTCTGCCTTCCGGCTTTTGTTTGCTGGAAAAGCGGTTCGTGGATGTGACACTGCGCTATGGTTTTTGCGATGCCACCATCCCCCGCTGGAAGGCGGTGCTGGATATCAAAAAGCACTTTGAATCCATCCTCGGCTGTTCCATTTATTCTCTGCTTCCCGGTGTGGAAGAAAACAGCTTCCGCTGACTTTTTCTCCGGGAAGCCCCCCAAAAAGGAGCAAATATGATTCCCGATACCAACAAAATCGTCCTTTACATCCACGGCAAAGGCGGCTCTGCCGCTGAAAGCCGCCACTATGAATCCCTGTTCCCCGGCTGGAATGTGGTGGGATTATCCTACACCGCTTCCACCCCCTGGGAGGCCAACGCGGAATTTCCCCAGGCCTTTGACGCACTGGTAAAGCCTGGTGACCGGGTGATCCTCATTGCCAACAGCATCGGTGCCTACCTTTCCATGGTCGCTCTGAGGGAGAAACCAATCGAAGCCGCTTTCTTTGTCTCCCCCATTGTGGATATGGAAGTTCTGATCCATAATATGATGGGCTGGGCCGGTATCACGGAAGATGAACTGAAAGCCCGGCAGCAAATCGAAACCACCTTCGGGGAAACCTTGCGCTGGGATTATCTGACCTATGTCCGCAATCACCCCATCCAGTGGGATATCCCCACTTCCATTCTCTATGGGGAACTGGACAATCTGACTGACAGAACCACCATCGAAGGCTTTTCTGCTGCTATTGGTGCCGAATTGACGGTTATGCCCGGTGGGGAGCACTGGTTCCACACTTCTAGGCAAATGGCCTTTCTGAATGACTGGATTCAATCTTTCCCAAAAGCTTAACCACACTTTTCCCGTCATATTTCTTTTCCATATTTGCAAATCACTTCCTTTGTGCTATACTGGTGGGCGAACGAAAGGAGCGATTTTATGAATCTATACTTGGATCTGTTTGTCACCTTCGCCAAAGTCGGCGTTATGACTTTCGGCGGCGGCTACGCCATGCTTCCCATTTTGCAGCGGGAAGTGGGCGACAACAAAGGCTGGGCAACGGAAGAAGAAATGATGGACTATTTTGCCATCGGCCAGTGTACCCCCGGCATCATCGCCGTAAATACGGCCACCTTCGTTGGCCAGAAGCAGAAGGGCATTCTGGGCGGCATTGTGGCTACGTTGGGTCTGGTGTTCCCCTCTCTGGTCATCATCTCCCTGTTGGCCGGTGTCATCGAAGCTTTCTCCCATTTGGTATGGGTACAGCACGCTTTTGCCGGTGTTCGCATCTGCGTGTGCGTGCTGATCCTCAACTCTGTGGTGAAGCTCTATAAGAAGGCCGTGGTGGATAAGGCGACTTTGGCTATCTTCCTCCTTGTCACATTGGGCAGCTTCCTGATCGATGTCAGCCCTGTGGTCTTCGTAGTGGGTGCCGCACTGGCAGGCATTGCCCTGAATGTTAAGAAGGGAGGCAACGCCGAATGATCTATTTGCAGCTTTTCTGGGAATTTTTCAAGACCGGTCTGTTTGCCATTGGCGGCGGCATGGCCACCATTCCCTTCCTGTACGATATGTCCGATGCCACCGGCTGGTTTACCCACACCGATCTTGCCAACATAATCGCCGTGGGCGAATCCACTCCCGGCCCCATCGGTGTGAACATGGCAACTTACGTTGGCTTTATCACCGGCTCTGCTCAGGGCGGTGTCCTGACTGCCATCTGGGGTGCTTTCATTGCCACACTGGGCCTTGTTGCCCCTTCCATCATCGTCATTCTCATCATCGCCGCCATGCTGAAGGCATTCCGGGACAGCCGGTATGTCAATCATGCATTCTACGGTCTGCGTCCGGCTTCCACCGGCCTCATCGCCGCTGCCGGCCTGAGCGTGATGGTGTCCAACCTGTTCTTTGACGGAGTCATTTCCCTTTCCGCCATCAACTGGAAGGGCTGGGTCCTGGCCGCAGTGCTGTGGGTGCTGACCAATAAGGTCAAGAAGGTCAAAGACCTCCACCCCATTCTCTTCATCGCCGCCTCCGCCGCGGTGGGCGTCGCCTTCTCCATGTAATGCAAACCACCTCTGAAGGTTAAACACCTTTCAGAGGTGGTTTTTGTCAATTGTAAGATACTTATTTTCTCACTCTGTTGGTACCATGTAACAAATATGTCATTTCGAGCAAGCGAAGCGCGTCGAGGAATCTTCGCAATCCATATCTTCTTGCAGTGGGTCAGTGCGTAGATTCCTCGACTTCGCTCGGAATGACAGGATCGTTAGTCATCATCAAGCAAAAAGCTCCCGGATGCACAAAGGCATCCGGGAGCTTTTTTCCCTCAAAACATTCCCATAAAGCACTGTACCGCCAGATACAATCCGAAGGCACTGATATAGGGGGCTGCCTTGGCACGGGGGCCGGTGGAAAGTCTGTCCAGCATGGAGCTGTAGACCCAGGTGGTAGCGGTGAAGGTCACGCCGCCTTTCACTGCCAGCAGCATCGCTTCCCGAAGACCCTGCAGTGCCGCAAAGGCCAGCAGGCCAAAGGTCAACGCAGCAAACACAGGAATGCAGATATAGCACCGGGGGGCATTGGGGGCGATAGCCCGTTCGATGAGCAGCGTCACCAGTGAGATGGCAACCATCATGGGGATATCCGGCCTGGGCAGGATGATCCGTGGGAAGAAGGTCTGCACCAGCAGCATTGCCAGCATTACCACCCCCAGCACAATAGGCAGGATGGTATTGAGCACATATTTTTCCTTCATGACTTAACCTCCCCAACTGGTGGCTTCGGAGACTGCATCGGCCCCGGTCACATAGGCAACGGCGGAATTGACGCACCGGGCTACTGCCTTGGAAGAGACCGTAGCACCGCTGATGGCGTCCACTTCGATTCCTTCCCCGGCAGATTCTTCCGCTTCCCCGGTGGCACCGGAGAAGGCGTCTACGCCCCCGGTAATCACTTCAAAGCTGCCGGTTTTGTTCAAAAACTGAGCAAGAAAGTCCGCATTGATCAAAATTCCACTGCCTAGGCCGTAGGTCTCATGGGCTTCCCGGGTCACGAGGCCGGTGACCGTGCCCGCTTTGTTCACCGCCACCAGCATGGTGATCTCGTCGGCATATCCATTGGTTTTGGTCTCCACCACGAAACCGGTTTCCCCCTGATGGACGGATACGATATTGCCGTCCTCCCCGCCATAGGGAACGGTGGTGAAGCTATCGCTGCCGGGCAGAAGGGTCTGCATCAGCCAGAGGTCTTCCTTTTGGTAGTTTTCATAAGCTTTTGTCATGGTCAGATAAGATACCCCCAGCACCATGCAGAAGCACAGAACGAGAGAAATCACAATTTTCTTCATGCCGTTTCCCCTCCTTTTCCGGTGCCGAAGCGGCGAATGGGGGTATAGTAGTCAATGACCCACACCAGCGCATTCATCAGCAAAATGGCGTAAGTCACCCCTTCCGGGAACAGGCCGAAGTACCGGAACACCACCGTCAGCACGCCGCAGCCTACGCCGTAGACAATCTGACCTACCGGGGTTGCCGGAGAGGTGGCATAGTCCGTTGCCATGAAGATGGCACCCAGCATCACACCGCCGGAAAAGAGGCTGTAGAGCATCCACTGTACCGGAGATTCTGTCTTGGAGAACACCAGGGTCACCACTGCCACGGTGCCGAGATATGCCGCCGGAATCCGTATGGAGATGACCTTCCGGTACACCAGATACCCGCCGCCGATGAGCAACGCCAGAGCAGAAATTTCGCCAACAGAGCCGGGGCAGTTGCCAAGGAACATGTCCAGCAGGCTTTCCTCTGGCAGTGCGGGCATGACCATATGATGCAATGGCGTTGCCGCCGTAACACCGTCCACCTGGTACCGGGTCAGCCCCACAGGGTAGATCAGCAGCAGGAAAGCTCTTGCCGCCAGCGCAGGATTGAAAATATTCTGACCCAAACCGCCACAAAGGCACTTGATGACCACGATGGCAAACACGCTGCCAAGGGCCGCCTGCCAGTAAGGCACAGTATTGGGCAGGGTCATGGCCAGCAGTAACCCCGTCACCACGGCGGAACCATCCACGATGGTGTTTCTGCCCTTGGTGACCACGCTGTAGACCCACTCCGCCGCCACGGCGGAGGCTACGCAGATCAGGGTAACGATCAATGCCGACACGCCAAAGTGCCAGATACCCACCGCCAGAGCCGGCAGCAATGCCAGCACCACATCCGCCATAATGCGGTTGGTGCGAAAATTCCCCCGAATGTGGGGAGAAGATGCAACCGTTAATTTCATTTTGCCTTAGCCTCCCTTACCAGTTGTTTGCCCCGGCGGAACACTTCCACCAGCGGCAGTTTGCCGGGACAGGTGAAGGCGCAGCTGCCACACTCGATGCAGTCCAGCACATGCAGCCGCTCCAGCTCTTCCACCCGCTGGGCGTTGGTGAAGCGGTACATATACAGGGGCTGCAACCGCATGGGACACACGCCCACACATTTTCCGCAGCGCAGGCACACCGGGTTCTCCGCCGCGCCGTTTTCATCCTTCAGCAGGCACAGCACGGAGTTTGTAGCCTTGATGACGGGCACTGCCAGGTCACTCTGAGCAAAGCCCATCATGGGACCGCCGCTGATAACCCGCTCGGTCTTATCATGAAGTCCTCCCGCCACTTCGATCAGGTCATGGAAGGAGGTGCCAATGGGCACCATAAAGTTCTGGGGCTTGGCAATGGCCTCGCCGGACACTGTAACGATGCGCTGTGTCAGGGGCATTCCCAGCCGCACTGCCCGATAAATGGCAGCGAAGGTAGACACGTTAAACACGGCGCAGTTGACGCTGACCGGCAGCTGTCCCGGAGGAACTTCCCGGCCGGTGAGGGACTGGATCAGCTGCTTTTCCGCGCCCTGCGGGTACCGGGTGGGCAGGATAGCCAGCTCGATTTCGGAATGGTCTTTCCGGATGGCCTCCACCGTTTCAATGGCCTGAGCCTTGTTATCTTCCACCGCCAGCACCATGCGCTTGGGATGCAGGACGGAGCCCAGAATTTCCATACCCAGGAGCACCTGCTCCGGGCTGGTACGCAGGAGGGAATCGTCGGCGGTGATATACGGCTCACATTCACAGGCGTTGGCAATGAGGGTGTCCACATTGCCCATAGCGGACAGAGCCTTCACATTGCCGGGGAAGGCTGCGCCGCCCATGCCCACGATGCCCGCTTCCCGGACGGCGTGGAGAATGTCATCTGCATTCAGCTGGGCCAGCGGGGCGGTATTTTCCTGCCGGGGCGCTTCTTCCATTTGGAAGTCGTTGTCAATGACCACGGCGGAAACCAGTTTCCCATTGGTATGGGGCCGGGGCTCAACGGCTGCCACGGTGCCGGAGACGGAAGCATGGACCGGCACACAGAGTCCTTCCCCATCGCCGATCTTCTGTCCCCGGAGCACCCGGTCTCCCACCTGCACCAGCGGGGTACAGGGCGCGCCGATGTGCTGCTGCATGGGGATCACCACCTGCTTGGGGGTAATGACCGGAAGTGTCCCCGACTGGGTTGACATTTCTTTGTTATATTTGGGGTGGATACCACCAAAAAAGAGTTTCTTCATTCTTTCACCTCAAATTGTTCAGGTTCGGATCCGGCTTTCAAATCCGGGGCTGTAGAAGCATTTCCCTTCTGCATCCACCCACATAGCTTCCGCTCCGGCTTTCTCCAGCAGAGCCTGTCCTTCTTCCTTTGAAAGCAGGAACAGTGCCGTGGACAGGGCATCCGCCAGACCGGAATCTTCGCACAGGATAGTCACGGATCGCCACCAGGTGCCGGGATACAGGGTATCCGGATCGATGATGTGGTGATAGGTCTTCCCATCCACCACATAAGCTCTCTGATAGTCGCCGCTGGTAACGATGCTGCCCTTGGTTAAATACAGGGTGTGCAGGTAGGCTTCTCCCCCATCGGGATCCTGCACCCCTACTACCCAGGGTGTCCCGGTGTCGTCTTTCGGCCCGGTGGCGCAGACATTGCCGCCAACGCTGACGAGCAGCCCGGAGGGGGCATCTTCGCAGACCCGCTGGGCAGACCAGCCTTTGGCCACGGCACCCACATCCAGCTTTGCTTCCGGATCCGTCAGGTATACCGTAGAATTCTCCTCGTCAATGACAAGATTTTCGATACCGGTATGCTCCGCCGCCGCTTCCAGCTTGTCCTGTTGGGGCAAAACAGCATTGGCTGGGTTATTGATGCCATTTTCCCGTGCTTCATGCCACAGCCTGAGTACGCTGCCCATGGCCACATTCACCCGGCCTTCTGTCAGGTCATAGTAGCTTTGGCAGTCTTTCAGCAGGGCAATGATCCGTTCATCCACCGTCACCGGGGCGATGCCCGCCTGATCGTTGACGGTTTTCAGATTGGCAACACCATCGTAGTCGTTGTAAATGTCGAAGAGCTGATGATATTCCAGCAGTGCATCATGGATCTGCTGGGCCTGCTGCCGGAAGACATCCTCACTGTCCGCCCTGCCTACAATGGAAGTCATGGTGTCAAACAGATCCAGGAAGGTGGCCGTATACTGCTTCTGCTCCTGTTTGGAAACATTGGCGCAACCCGTCAGCAGCAACGCCATCAGCAGAAAACCTGCGATACTCCGTTTCATCCCTGAACCGCTTTGACGATCAGGCTCTGGAAACCACCGATGGCAATGGTCACGGAGGTAGCCAGGTCAGCTTCCTGGGGGTGGGTGCTTTCGTCTACGGCAATACCCAGAACGTCCTCGGCAGTCTTGCCGGTGACGTAGGAGGCAAAAGCCGCTGCCTGGGCATCCCACTCCGCAATGGCACCACCCCAGGCAACCATGCCGTAGTCAGCTCCCAGTTCGTTCTTGGTGGCAACGGTGGTATCCACGTCGCCGATGACACCTTCTGCGTTAAAGGCCGCCTTGGCCTGAACGGCATCGATGGCGCAGGAGGTGATGGTATCGCCCTGCACCGTCAGGGCCGTCACGGTGGTGTCCAGCTGGGCGCAGCCATCGGCTTCTGCGGTGACGGAGACGCTGGAAGACAGGTCGTTGACGCTGGCCAGCTTCAGCTGGTCTCCTGCCTGGGCACCCAGATGCTTGGCGTTGTTCACAGCCTTTTCAATGGCGGCAACATAGCTCCCCAGAGAAATGGTGGCGGAGGTGGCAAGGTCCGTGCCTTCCTTGGCGTAGCCACTTTCGTCAATGTCACCGTTTTTCAGTTCGTCAATGGTCTTGCCGCAGGCATAGGCAGCCAGAGCGGCGGCCTGCTCGTTCCACTCCGCCACGGCACCGCCCCAGGCGACCATGCCATAGTCACTGCCCTGTTCGTTCTTAGTCCGGGGGGCAGACAGGTCAGAGGTGATCTGGCCCTTTTCATCGAAGGTGACGGAAGTGCCAAGGTCGTCAATGGCACAGCTTTGGATGACACCGTCTTCATCCACCAGCACTGCCGCCATGGTAACGGTCATGGTGACGGTGTATTTACCATCTTCCGCTTCACCGGCACTTTTGGTACCGGCAACGGCAGCAGTCAGGGCAAGGCCCGTTTTCACGGCACCTTCCACCGTGGGCACATACTCCGTAGGCGCAACGGCCACTTCTTCATGGCTCCCGGCGGGACAGGTGCACTCGGAATAGTATACCACCGGCGTACCGGCGCAGCCTGCCAGCAGGCAAACGCACAGGCACAACGCCAACATACGGATCATTTTTCTCATACGATATCCTCCTGATTCATTGTTCATTTATGCTTGCCTGCTCATCTTAATATAAAAAAGCAGTTCTGTAAAGCAGGAATTTCTGTCAGATGAAAAAACAGACCCCTGATTTTTCTCAGAGGTCTGTTTGTTTTCCTATGGCGGACACATCCACCAAATCAAGTGTTGCGCTTGGTTGACAATCTGCCATGCCCCAAAGGGGCGGAGGGAGTGCGGTAACGGGGAGGGACACTCCCCCAGTCACGGCTTACGCCGTGCCAGCCCCCTCTGAGAGGGGGCCAAGATATCTTCCGTCACTTCCGTGCCGCAGACAGCATCAGCTTGATGCGGTTGAGCTGGTTGACTTCGGAAGCACCGGGGTCATAGTCCACGGCGGCGATGTTGGCCTGAGGATATTCTTCCTTCAGCCGCTTGATGACGCCCTTGCCCACCACATGGTTGGGAAGGCACGCAAATGGCTGGATGCACACGATATTGGGCACACCGCTTTGGATCAGCTCGATCATTTCGCCGGTAAGGAACCAGCCTTCGCCGTACTGGTTGCCCAGAGACAGGAAGGGCTTGGTGATTTCAGCGATCTCCCCAATGGGCATGGGGGCTTCAAACCGCTTGGACTGTTCCAACGCTTCCAGGGCAGGCTTGCGGATCTTCTGGATCAGGGCAACACCGGCATCTGCCGTCCAGTTGCCGGACTTCTTTGCCCCAAGGAACTCGGATTTGTACTTCATATTGTAAATGCAGTAGTTCAAAAAGTCCATGAGATCCGGCACCACGGCTTCGGCACCTTCCCGTTCCAACAGCTCCACCAGATGGTTATTGGCAAGGGGCATGTACTTGACCAGAATTTCTCCCACCACGCCCACTCTAGGCTTGTGGATGGTCTCATCCAGAGGAAGATTATCAAAGTCCGCCACAATTTGACGGCAGGTGGCCTTATAATATTTGCCGGGGTGTTTTTCCAGCAGCACTTCCGTGCAACGATCCCGCCACTTCTGGTGCAGAGCGTTGGCGGAACCGGCCTTCAACTCATAGGGGCGCACCCGGTACAGGCAGCGCATCAGCAGATCCCCATAGACCACAGCCTGCAGCAGTTCCGCAATGAGACCGGGGCTTAACTGGAAGCCCTCGTTCTTTTCCATGCCGTTGGCATTCAGGGAGATGACGGGAATATGTCCCAGACCCACCTTTTCCAGCGCCCGGCGGATGAAGGCCACATAGTTACTGGCCCGGCAGCAGCCGCCGGTCTGGCTCATGATGATAGCCAGACGATCCGTATCGTATTTCCCGGACAGCACCGCCTGCATGATCTGTCCCACCACGGTGATGGAGGGGAAACAGGCATCGTTGTTGACAAATTTCAGGCCCACGTCGATGGCCTGACGGTTGTCGTTATCCAGCACCGCAATGTGGTAGCCGTGCTTGCGGAACACCGGTTCCAGCAGATCAAAGTGGATGGGGCTCATCTGGGGAGCCAGAATGGTGTAACCTGCCTCCCGCATGGCTTTGGTGAACTCCTGCCGGGGGTATTCCACCTGGGTCTGGTTGGCGGTAATGCCCTTTTCCCGGCGCATATCCATGGCCGCCAGCAAGGAGCGGATCCGGATACGAACGGCACCCAGATTGTTCACTTCGTCGATTTTCAGCAGGGTGTAGAGCTTGTTGCTCTTTTCCAGAATTTCCGACACCTGATCGGTAGTAACGGCATCCAGACCGCAGCCGAAGGAATTCAGCTGGATCAGCTCCAGATCCTCCCGCCGGGAGACAAACCGTGCCGCCCGGTACAGCCGGGAGTGGTACACCCACTGATCCACCACCCGCAGGCTGCCGTCTTCCACTTCCACAGGCAGGCTGTCTTCTGTAAACACCGTCAGACCGTAGGAAGCGATGAGTTCCGGGATACCATGGTTGATCTCCGGGTCGATGTGGTAAGGCCGTCCGGCCAGCACGATGCCCCGGCCATGGTTTTCTTCCATCTGCTTCAGCATCCGCTCCCCTTCTGCCCGGATATCCGCCTTGGCCTGCTGCTGTTCCAGCCAGGCCGCATGGACGGCGGCACGAACTTCTTTGGCAGGAATATTCCATTCCTCCGCAGCGGTCTTTACCAGACGGTCGGCAGCGGTCTGCTCGCTGGTGAAAGCAATGAAGGGACGGATGTAACGGACATCGCCCCGGGTCACGGCTTCCACATTGTTTTTCAGGTTTTCCGCATAGGATACCACAATGGGGCAGTTGTAGTGATTCTGGGCCTTTTCCGTCTCCTGATGCTCATAGAACACACAGGGGTGGAAAATGGTCTTCACACCCTGATCGACGAGCCACTGAACATGACCATGAGAAAGCTTTGCCGGATAGCATTCCGACTCCGAAGGGATGGACTCCATGCCTTTTTCATAGATCTTCCGGTCGGAGAAGGGGGACAGCACCACCCGGAAGCCCAGCTCCCGGAAAAACACCGCCCAGAAGGGATAGTTTTCGTACAGATTCAGCACCCGGGGAATGCCGATGGTGCCCCGGGTGGGATTTTCCAGGGGTTCGTAGCCGAAAAGGCGCTTGCGCTTGTATTCCACCAGATTGGGGGCTTTCTCCCCCCGTTCGGTCTTACCGGCACCCTTTTCACAGCGGTTGCCACTGATGTGCTTCCGGCCGCCGGAGAACTGGTTCACGGTGAGCATACAGTTGTTGGCGCAGCCGCCGCAACGCAGAGACCGGGTGGTATAGGACAGCTTCAAGATCTGATCCAGGGTCAGCATGGCACTTTCCTGACCGGTGTAGTGGCTCCTCGCCACCAGAGCCGCACCGAAAGCACCCATCAGGCCGGAGATATCCGGGCAGGTCGCCTCCACCCCGGCAATTTTTTCAAAGGCACGGAGCACCGCCTGATTGTGGAAGGTACCGCCCTGCACCACGATATGCTTGCCCAGATCTTCGGCATTTGCCAGCTTAATGACCTTATACAGGGCATTTTTGATAACGGAATAGGCAAGACCGGCGGAAATATCCGAAAGGGCTGCCCCTTCCTTCTGGGCCTGCTTGACATTGGAGTTCATAAACACCGTGCACCGGGTACCCAGATCCACAGGAGCCTTGGCAAAGAGGGCTTCCTTGGCAAAACTCTCGGCGGTGTGACCCAGAGAGGTGGCAAAGTTTTCGATAAAGGAGCCGCAGCCGGAGGAACAGGCTTCATTTAAGAGAATGGTATCCACGGTGCCGTTTTTCAGCTTGATACACTTCATATCCTGACCACCGATATCCAGCACGCAGTCCACATCCTTGTCAAAGAAAGCAGCGGCGGTGCAGTGGGCGATGGTCTCCACCACGCCTTCATCCAGAGAGAAGGCAGATTTCAGCAGAGCTTCGCCATAGCCCGTGGAGCAGGCCCGAACGACTTTCGCACTTTCCGGCAGAAGCTTTTTCAGTTCGCCCACGGCAAACTGGGCGGTAAGAATGGGATTGCCCTGATTGCCCCGATAGAAGTGGTACAATAGCTGTCCCTCTTCGCCGATGAGCACCAGTTTGGTGGTGGTGGAACCGGCATCGATGCCAAGAAAGCAGTTTCCCTGATAGTTGCTTAAATCTTCCTTTTTCACCACCGCCTGTTCATGGCGGCGGCAGAAGGCGCCATAGTCTTCTTCATCCCGGAACAGAGGCTCCAGGCGGGGCATTTCAAAGGCGATCTGCACGCCGTTTTCCAGCTTCCGGGTCAGCTCTTCCACCGGGATAGCAACTGCATCTTCCGCTTCCAGTGCCGCACCCATGGCAGCAAAGAGGTGGGAGTTATCCGGATCGACGGTTGTTTCCTCCGTCAGCTTCAAGGTACGGATAAAGGCGGCTTTCAGCTCCGTCAGGAAGTGGAGGGGGCCGCCCAGGAAGGCAACGGTACCCCGGATGGGCTTTCCGCAGGCAAGACCAGAAATGGTCTGGTTCACCACCGCCTGGAAAATGGAGGCCGCCAGATCTGCCTTGGTAGCACCCTCGTTGATGAGGGGCTGGATATCCGTCTTGGCGAACACGCCACACCGGGCGGCAATGGGATAGATCTGCTGGTAGTCCTTTGCAGCAGTGTTCAGCCCCTCCGCATCGGTTTGCAAAAGGGACGCCATCTGGTCAATAAAAGAGCCGGTACCGCCGGCGCAGACGCCGTTCATCCGCTCATCCAGACCACCCTTGAAATAGATGATCTTGGCATCCTCACCGCCCAATTCAATGGCCACATCCGTCTGGGGTGCGGTGGTCTTCAGGGCAGTCGCCACTGCCACCACTTCCTGCACGAAGCCGATGTTCAACGCCTTGCCCAAATTGATGGCACCGGAGCCAGTGATCTTCGCCTTCAGGGCGCAGGAGCCCAAAGTCTGCCCTGCCTCCATCAACAGAGAACGGAGGGTCTGCTGGGTATGGGCATGATGGCGGCGGTACTGGCCGAACAGCATCTTATTTTCTTCATCCAAAACCACCAGCTTGACGGTGGTGGAGCCGATATCGATACCGGCGCGATAGGTCTGCATGGTTATCCTCACTTTCACAACGTTCCATTTTTATATAGTAAGCGCATTATGAAAATATGATAACAGAGAAATCTAAACTGAAACGAAACTGTTGTTTACGAATCGTTTAAGAAAATGTGACAAAAACAGCGTCAAAAAAACCGTGTCATTCCGAGCCAGTCTGATGACTGGTTCGCAATGACACGTTGATGATTTATTCTTCCGTCTTCCGGTACTGCTCCGGCAGCTGGCCTTCGCCACCCATCATGGCGGTCATTTCCTCAATGCGCTCTAAGGGGAAGGGAGGATTGGCCAGGGGCTTCATGGCAATGGACATGAGCTTCATGGGGTTATCGTCTGCCAGCACCCGGTTGGAGCTGATCTCGCCACAGCGGCGGCAGCGGTGGATGATGGCCCACTCGCCCTTGTTGCGAACCCACACGGAGATCGGCTCCATGATGCCACCGCAATCGGATTCCCGGTCGCCCGGCTCAATGTCCACATGGAGGGAGTGGAGGCAATTGGGGCAATGGTTCCGGTGGTCGCTGCCCGCCCCGGCGGGGACTACCAGACGGCCACAGTTGCGGCAGGTGAAGGTCTCTTCACAGGCGTGGGTCTTATAGTACCCCTTTTCGTATTGTTTGCGTTTATTTTCCCGATTCATGGCAAGTTTTCCTTTGTTTAATTTATCGTTACCGTTATTATACCGAAAATCCGGAATATGTCAATAAAAAGCACCCCTTCCAGACGAAGGGGTTCCAAAAAAGTTATTCAGCTGGTTTTAAGCAAGTGCCATCCGGCAGTTTCAGATAGGCCACCTGATCCAGGTCAATGGTGTCACTGTTTGTACCGCTGAACAGAATGACCTGACTTCCGTCCTGCATCACAGCGCACATTTGCTTGCCGTTATAGCTGTAGAAATCCGGATATACATACTCCTGTTTCTCCTTGTAGTCGATGGTGGAGCTGTACTTCCGCAGAGCCAAAGAGGTGATGGTGTAATCTTGCAGAACGTCGCTGCCATCTTCTTTCCAGCCGATGGAGCCCTTGGCGGTGAAAGGTTCCGTCACAAAGTCCAGTTCCTGATAATCGCCATTGGTTTCATCGAAGGTGACCGTGAACGTCCATTCCCCCTCCACCAGAGTGCTGGTCACATTGAATGGGTCTCCTGCCATTTGGCAGATCAAATCCACAATGCTGATCTCCCATTGAGAGCCGATGCCGAAGGGGGCGCTTCCATCCAGCATATCCATCCGAACTTCCATGGTTAGGTCGATGGTATTGCTGAGCCCATCCCCGTCCTCTACAGAAACGAGGCCACCTCCGTCACCGCCGAGGGATTCCCGGCCGTCTGCGGGGGAGATATTCCAGCCGTTTCCGGTGCGGATGTTGTCAATGTTTTCATCTTCCAGCATGGTGCCTTCCGGAGCGGTGACGGAGACCAGAATGTGGGCAACATAGCCGTCGGTATCTGCGTCTTTCAGTCTCAGTGTCCAACCGTTCTGGGTGGACTCCTGAGAAGGAGCGTGCTGGGCATCCACATCTTCCTGGGTCACCCGTTTGGGCTGAATGTTGAAGTCCACGGTCTCGGCCATCAATTCCATTTGGGCTTCCGTCATGTAGGTGGAGTCCGCCCAAACCTTGCCGTCCACCTGACTCCAGGCATCCGACCGGTAGGTGAAGGACAAAGACATCAAAGCATCTTCCCTGTCACACAGCAGATAGCCGAATTCGTTGGAGGGAGAGTAAAGCATGAGAATGTCATTACCGGAGGTGGTGGTATAGTGCTTTTCTGTCCAGTCTCCGGTGTCATCAATGACGATGTAGTCACTGCTGAAGCAGTCCTTCCAGTTCCAGCGAAGGGTTGCAATCGTGTTATTTACCTCATGGTCAGCATCGGCGGGGAACTGGATATTCAGAATCAGGGAGATATTTCCGTTTTCGTTGGCACCACCCCAGTTGATATCGGTGGTAATCCCCTCGGTCTCCCGGAAGAAACGGTCGATGCCCAGTGCATCACAGAGATTGCGTACCGTGCGGAATTGCAGAATCTCCCCCTGTGGTGTCAGGCCGTAGCTTTCTGCCAATTGGGCCATCTTTTCTTTTTCTGCCTGGGTGTTGATGGTATCCTGACTTTCCAAATAAGCATAGAAATCCGCACAGGCCTGATAGGCAGTGCTGCCCTTCAACCCCGCCAATGTCAGCACGCTCTGGGCCACTTCGTGGGGATCTTCCACATAGGTGCCGTCCACCAGCCGGTATTGCCGGTCTTCCGTTGTCTCGGCGATTTTCACATCTTCCATTTTCAGCAGGTACACCACGGCGCAGCCCACCAGCATCAGCATCATGGCGACGATGGCTGCGATCAGCAGCAGGCGGCCCTTCGCCGGACGGGCGGTGGTCGTAAATTTCTCAGTTTCCGCTTCTTCGATCAGGTCACTGCCAACAAATTCCAGTCCTTTGAAAATATCCTTGCCGTTCATACAGAAACTCCCTCCTGTTCCAGAAATACTTTCAGCTTTTGTTTGGTGCGGTTCAGGCGCATGGATACGGCACTTTCACTGATGCCGTAGCGTCTGGCGATTTCCCCCACGGTATCCACATACCAGTACCGCCGCAGGAAGATCATCCGGTTTTCCGGCCGCTGCTGCCGCAGGAACCGATCCAGCAGCTGCCCCAATTCTTTTCCGGAGAGCTCCACTTCCCGGCGGCTGTCCGGGATACATCCTTCCATTTCCTGAGTCAGGCTCACCACCTCCGCCTTCCGCTTTTTTGCGTTGTTCCAATCCAGCCGCCCCAGGGCAAAGTGGCGGCAGAGCTTGGCAAGATAGGCGAAATAATAAGTCGGCTTCTGTGGCGGGATGGTCTCCCATGCTTTTAAGTAAGTATCGCTGACGCTTTCCTCGGCATCCTGCTTATCTTTCACAATGCCCTCCGCCAGATGGTGGAGCCGCCCGCCATAGGTTTTTTGTGTCTGGCGAATGGCTTCTTCGTCTCTGGCGAAAAACAGTTCCAGAATTTTGCTGTCTTCCACAGCGCATCACCTCGCTTTTGTAATTGCCCTTCACCTATATAAAGGGATTTTGGGAGGGCAATCTCACGGCAGTTTTGAAATTTTTTCAAAAAAGCGTGTCCATTTGGACACGCTTCCGACCGTAGAAACAAATTAATAACATGGTGTCATTGCACATCAAGCCCCTATGTCATCCCGAGCGAGTGATAACGAGTCGAGGGATCTTGGCACTTATCCACTGCGTAAGAAGACATTCGTGCGAAGATCCCTCCACGCGGCTTCGCCTTGGTCGAGATGACATTGTTTTGCCGGCTGCGCAACTCTTGATTTGCATTGTCAACCGTCAATTTTCAACCGCTCGTCTGGTTCTTCAAACCGGCTGCGGGTGGCTTTGGCCGCTTCAATCAGGCTTTGGAACTCCGTGGACAGCACCCGGCGCAGGTGTTCGTCGCTGCTGACGGTTTTGATATAGCCGCGGATGTGCTTGGGATTGGCCAGGGTGCGGACATTTTCTGCCCCGCCGCTTTCCAGCAGGGTGAACATCACATCCACCAGCTGGTTTCGCTCCTGATTGGTCATCCCGGCAAACCAGGCCTTGATGGTGGCGTCCAGAAAACGAGAGGTGCCGGTGATCTGCTCCACCGTCTGGAATTCCTTTCCCACCACATCCCAGGTGTACAGGTCATGTTGTAACACCCCCACAGATTCGCTGTGGATCACGGCGTAGGGTTCTTCATGTTCCAGAAGCATTCCAATGACGGAGGACTGGGGCACATAGGTCTGGATCTTCGGCACCATGGCCAGATACCCAGGGTCTCCCATGAGATATTTGGTAAATCCGGGGCCATCGTTGTTATAGACCTGCCGGATCCGGCTTTGCACCATGGGGGAAGACCGGGCCGCCGCAAATACCGCCAGGTTGCCACCTTTGGAATGCCCAGCCAAATACATGGGGCCTTCCAGCGTCATGGCTACCTCCCGGGTATATTGCAGCGCCAGCCGCTGGGCGGGGATGGTTTGCAGGAAGGTCATGTTGAAATCTTCCTTCCACCCCACCAGAGAATTGTCCGTCCCCCGGAAGGACAGAAACACACTGCCATCGTCCAGCAGGAAGGTCATGGCAGCAAACTGGGTCTCCTGCTCCGGGATGAACTGATCCCGGTACAGGCAGATTTTGCTTTCCCCAAGCCTTCGGGTTTTGGCTGCGGCAGCCAGAAGCTCCTGATCCCGCATCACCCGGGAACGGGCTTCATGATCCGGAAGCGCAAAAAAGATCTCCGCCGCTTCTTTCAGGGAAACTGGGGTGTCCGGCTCCGTTTCCACCTTGCCGCCATAGCGGATGTACGCCAGTGCGGAAAAAATCAGGCCGTCCACACCGTTTGGCGGATCCTGCGAAAAGCTTAAGTCCCCCCGCCAGGTCAGATAATCAAAAACATTGGTCATAACCGCTCCCCCTTCTTTTCTTTCAGCATAGCAGAGGATTGTGAATTTTTCTATCCTTTTCCGGCGGGGCTTTCAAAATTTTCCAGGCGATTGACAAACGAAGCCAAAGGCACTACAATAATGGCATCATTTACCGGGAGGTACGGATTATGGAACCCAATCGTCAGCAGGCCCTTGCCCTGCTTCGCAAGTACAATCAGGAATCTTTCCACATCCAGCATGCACTAACTGTGGAGGGCGTCATGCGGTGGTTTGCCGCTGAAAATAACGAAGATCCCGAATTCTGGGGACTGGTGGGTCTGCTCCATGATGTGGATTTTGAGCAGTATCCCGAGCAACACTGTCAGAAAGCCCCGGAACTGCTCTCCGAAGTCAACGCCAGCGAAGAAATGGTTCACGCCATCTGTTCCCATGGCTTTGGCCTGTGCAGCGATGTGGAGCCGACGCTGCTGATGGAGAAGATCCTGTTCACCGTGGACGAGCTCACCGGCCTCATCGGTGCCGCCGCCCGGATGCGCCCCAGCAAGTCCGTCATGGATATGGAGCTTTCCTCCCTGAAAAAGAAGTTCAAGGACAAGAAGTTCGCCGCCGGCTGCTCCCGGGATGTGATCCGTCAGGGCGCAGAAATGCTGGGCTGGCCCCTGGATGAAGTCATGGACAAGACAATTCAGGCCATGCGCAGCTGCGAAGCCAGTATTGCCGCCGAACTGGAAACCATGTAAACGCAACAAGGGCACTGGCCAAGCCGGTGCCCTTTTCTGCTTATCAAACGGATTCCTTCTGCTCCCCGCAGCAACCGCTGCATCCTGCGCAGTGGCCGGAGCAGGTGGCGCTGTCCGGGCAGCCGATGCACTTGACCCCCTTCTTCCGCTCCTTATAAATATACCCTGCGGCACAGCCCACAATCAGGCCGATGACCAGCAATATCATAACATTTGCCATGGTATTCTCCTTTCATGGTTAGCCTTTTCTAACCCCTTGTGTAACAAAAAGCCAATGTTTCCATTGGCTTTTTTGTCAAATCTGAATGGCTTCCGCCAGCTGGCTGTCGATGCTGTAACGACCATCCTTTACGGACACCACAAAGTTGCCCCGGCGGCGGGCCACCACGGTAATGGGCTCTCCGCTGTAGCAGCCCAGAGAGAACAGGAACGCATCCATTTCCGGATCGTCGGTAACGATCTCCCGGATGATATATTCCTTGCCTTCCTCGGCCTGAACCAATGTCATAATCACAACGCCTCTTTCTAATGGTTAGCTACCGCTAATTTTCTAGGCATAGGATACCACACTTTCTCCTGTTTGTCAATCGGTTTTGCCGGATTTTTCCATTTTGGAAAGAAGTGCTTCCTTTTCCTGCCGGGTTAGGGCCTTGATGGCAAGTTCCCGCTTCAGCGCCTGAGAGTGGTCAGCACATTCTTCCCGGTAGACGATCTCCAGTGGCCCCCGGCCCCGGGTATATTTGGCCCCCTTGCCACTTTGGTGGGCCCGAAACCGCTTCTCTACATCCGTGGTGATGCCGGTATAGAGGCTGCCGTCCCCACAGCGGAGAATATACAGATACCACATAGCCTTCCCTTTCCAAACACCTGCGGCGGAGGTCACTCCTCCGCCGCAGAAATCTTCATTTTTTCCAGCGGATCCCCCGGGTCAGCAACCGGTCCAGCAGATAAAATACCACATTCCCCAGCGCCAACGTCAACACCGTCAGCACGGTGCCCATTTCCGCAAATTCTTCCGTAATGGCGTCAAAGACAAACAGGTGCATGAGCAGCCAGTACAAAATCAAAATCACGCCGTTGAACAGCACCAATTTCCAAACCATGGAAAACCGCTTTTTGTCCAGTTTCGGCTTGAGGATGGGGTAATATCCCAAAGCGCAAAATACCGCTGCCGCTTCCTTATCCGGTGCCATCAACAGGCCAAGCAATGCCACGGCGGCATACCAGGCCCAGGCGATCCGGTCACCGCAGGTCTTTTTCACCAGCTGCACCAGCAGACAGCAAAGCATGGGGCAGACGTAAGTCGCCACTGGGATCAGGGTACCCATACTCATGATAGTCACAGCCAGGGCGGCCATCACGCCGCCCAAAGCCATCTGTTTTGCATTGTTATTTCGCATTTTTCTCCAACAAGCCGTATTTTACATCCCACAGCTTCTGGGAAAGGTCAACGTAATAAGTCTGGGGATTGTCAAACCGGCGGACTTCCTCCCACAGGGTATCCACCTGCTGGGCACAGTAGGTGCGGATCTGCTCCAGCGTGGGCAGTTCATAGACCAGCTTGCCCCCTTCAAAAATGGGAACCTGCAGTTCCTTGGCAGTGAAATTGTAAACTTCCTTCCGCTTCCAGGTAGCGTCGGGGTCGAATATCTCCATGTTCTTACTGTCGTCGATGACCTCATCATAAATCGCCAGATAGTCGGCAATAGCCTTGCCGCTGTCCTTGCCATAGAAGCGGTAGAGCTTCTTATAGTGGGGATTGGTGATCTTTGCCACATTTTCGGAAATTTTGATTTTGGGGGTCACAGAACCGTCATTTTCTTCCACTGCCACCAGTTTGTACACGCCGCCGAAAACCGGTTCGCTCCGGGCAGTGATGAGCCGCTCACCGACACCAAACATGTCGATCTTGGCATCCTGCCGCAGCAGATCCCGGATGATGTACTCATCCAGAGAATTGGACACGGAGATCTGGCACTCCGTCCAGCCTGCCTCGTCCAGCATTTTCCGGGCCTTCCGGGTCAGGTAGGCCATGTCGCCGGAGTCCAGACGGATGCCGCATTTGGTAATGCCCATGGGCTTCAGCACTTCGTCAAAGACCCGGATGGCATTGGGAACGCCGGATTTCAGGGTGTTGTAAGTATCCACAAGCAATGTCGCGTTGTTGGGATACATCTTTACATAGGCCTTGAAGGCTTCATACTCACTGTCGAACATCTGCACCCAGGCGTGAGCCATGGTGCCGCCGGCCTTCACGCCGTAGAGCTGGTCGGAAATGGTACAGGCAGTGCCGTGGCAGCCGCCAATATAGGCCGCTCTGGCACCTAAGATAGCCGCATCTGCGCCTTGCGCCCGGCGGGAGCCGAACTCCAGAACCGTGCGCCCTTCTGCCGCCCGAACCACCCGGTTGGCCTTGGTGGCAATCAGGCTCTGGTGGTTCACGCACAGCAACAGGTATGTCTCCACCAGCTGAGCCTGAATGGCAGGAGCCCGGACGGTAATGATGGGCTCATTGGGGAACACCGGAGTGCCCTCCGGCACGGCCCAGATATCGCCGGTGAAACGGAAATCCGCAAGATAGGCAAGGAAATCCTCGCTGAACATCTTCCGTCCCCGAAGATAGGCAATATCTTCCTGAGAAAAATGGAGATCCTGAATGTACTCGATGATCTGCTCCAAACCCGCCGCAATGGCAAAGCCGCCGCCGTCCGGACACTTCCGGAAGAACAGGTCAAAGTAGGCGATCCGGTTGCTGAAACCGGTGGAAAAATAGCCCTGGCTCATGGTGAGTTCGTAAAAATCGCAAAGCATGGTAAGATTGCGGGGATCGTTGACAACCATAGCAGTCACCTCTTCGGTATAGATAATTTGATTATACCGTATCTTTACCGCCTTGACAAGTTTTTTTGACGCAATTGCACCACGGCGAAGGCAAATTTTTTCTTTCCCCGCCGCATTGACAGAGCCTTCCCTTTCGGGTAAAATGAAGAAAACGGAAAGGAACGTGATACCTATGGAAATTACTGTTGGCATGAAGGGCGAAGTCTCCACCCTGGTGGAGCGGGAGGATACCGCAAAAGAAGTGGGCTCCGGTTCTCTGCTGGTCTACGCTACCCCCTGTATGGTGGCTCTGATAGAAGGCGCCGCCTGCGAAGCCATCGCCTCCGCTCTGGACGAGACCCAGACCAGCGTTGGCACCGCTCTGAATATCGAGCATATCTCCGCAACTCCCGTGGGACTGGATGTCCGGGCGGAAGCGGAAGTCACCGCCGTGGAGGGCAAGGTGCTGACCTTCTCCGTGAAGGCCTTCGACGAATCCGGCGAAATCGGCCACGGCACCCACAAGCGGGTCATCGTCAACGCCCAGAGATTCCTGGATAAGACTTACAGCAAGCTGTAACGACATGTGGTCGTGGGGGACGGGTTTCCCGTCCCGCCTGTACGCACAACATAACAGCAAGGAGGTTCTTTTATGCAAGATTATAGTGCCATGATCCGCAGTACTTTTGAGCAGGGCAGCATCCGGGATGCGGAACTGCTGTTTGAAACCTGCATCAAAAACGCTTTCCCCACATTCCATTTCCGGCGGCTGGAGCTGATCCGGTTCCTCCGGGAGCCCCGGTATATGGAAGGCCGCAGCTGGAACCATGTTTTTGAAATTCAAAAGAGCCAGCTTCAGGGTCAGCCGGTTTGGGAAGTCCACTGCCACCGGGTCACCATGGGCAAGACCCCGGATAAACATGTGTACTTAGACTACATGACACTGGGCTTTGTACAGTATATGGAAATGTGAGAAAACAGAGGGAACTTCCAAAAGGAAGTTCCCTCTGTTTTGTTTTTAGAAGAAGCTGACTTGGCTGGTGTCCGGCAAATCGCCGAAGGCACCGGCTTCTTTCAGCATCTGCATGTGGGTCTTGGAAACCTTGGGGCAGGCAAGGGAGACTTCCTCAATGGACAGGAAGTGCTTTCCCTCCCGGCCTTCCATCAGATCCCAGGCGGCACTTTCGCCCAGACCGGAAATGGCCACAAAGGGGGGCAAAATCTTTCCGTCCTTGATGAGGAACTTGATGGCGTGGCTTTCATAAATACTGATGGGAGCAAATTCAAAACCCCGGAGATAGAATTCGTAGACCACTTCCAGAGTTGTCAGCAGATCTTCGTCCTTGGCGGTGGCATCCTCGTTGTTGTCGATCTCGTCGATGTGGGCAATGACGTTCTCCATGCCCCGGGTCATCATGGCTGCATCGAAGCCGCCTTTCTGGCTCCGGCGGTAGAAGTAGGCCGCATAGAAAGGCAGCGGGTGATGCACCTTGAACCAGGCAATCCGGAAGGCCATCATAACGTAAGCCACGGCGTGGGCCTTGGGGAACAGATACTTGATCTTCTTACAGGAACCGATGTACCAGTCCGGCACACCGGCGGCCACCATTTCTTCCTCTGCCCCTTCCGGCAGACCCTTGCCCTTTCGGACGGCCTCCATGATCTTGAAGGAACGCTTCTCCGGCATTCCGCAGGAGATCAGGTAGATCATAATGTCGTCACGACAGCCAATGGTGGAGTCAACCGTTGCGGTCTTGGAGGTGATGAGGTCCTTGGCGTTTCCCAGCCACACGTCCGTACCATGGGAGAAACCGGAAAGCCGCACCAGGGTATCGAACCGGGTGGGCATGGTGTCCATCAGCATGCCACGGGTAAACCGGGTATTGAATTCCGGAATGGCCACGGCGCCGGTGGGGCCCAGGATCTTGTCATCTTCATAGCCCAGCACCTTGGAGGAAGTGAAAATGGACATGGTATCCTTATCGTCCAGAGGAATGGTCTTGGCATCCACCCCGGTCATATCCTCCATCATGCGGATCATGGTGGGGTCATCGTGACCCAGCATGTCCAGCTTCAGAAGATTTTCCTCCATAGAGTGATATTCAAAATGGGTGGTGATCTGGTCAGAGTTTGGGTCATCTGCCGGGTGCTGCACCGGGCAGAAATCCCAGATTTCATTTTCCTGGGGGATGACCACCAGACCGCCGGGGTGCTGCCCCGTGGTACGGCGGACACCCACACAGCCGGAAGCCAGCCGGGCTTCCTCCGCACGGGAAGCGGTCTTTCCCCGCTCGGACAGATACTTTTTCACATAGCCGAAGGCGGTCTTTTCCGCCACGGTACCAATGGTGCCCGCCCGGAACACATGGGAGGAGCCGAACATGGAAATGCAGTACTTGTGGGCTTCCGCCTGATATTCGCCGGAGAAGTTCAGGTCGATATCCGGCACCTTGTCGCCGCCGAATCCTAGGAAGGTCTCGAAGGGGATGTTGAAGCCGTCTTTTTCCATTTTGGTTCCGCACTTGGGGCACACCGCATCCGGAAGGTCGGCACCGCAGCTGTAGCCCTTGGGCACATCCAGCTCCGTGTACTTGCACTCCGGGTTGGGGCAGCGGTAGTGGGGCTGGAAGGAATTAACCTCCGTAATGCCGGACATATAGGCCACGATGGAAGAACCAACAGAGCCACGGGAGCCCACCAGATAGTTGTGCTCCAGAGAATTTTGCACCAGCTTCTGGGCAGACATGTAGATCACGTCATAGTGACAGGAAATAATGTCATGGAGCTCTGTTTCCACACGCTTGACGAAAACTTCCGGCGGATTGTCGCCATAGAGCCGGTGGAACTTGCCATAGACCAGCGCTTTCAGATCTTCCACAGAGTTTTCGATCTTGGGGGCAAACAGGTTGTGGGGTACCGGCCGCAAGGTTTCGCACATGTCCGCAATGAGGTTGGGATTGGTGACGACCACTTCCCGGGCCTTTTCTTCCCCCAGATAGGAAAATTCTGCCAGCATATCATCGGTGGTGCGGAAGTACAAGGGCATGGTCTTATCCGCATCGGAAAAGCCCTTGGTGGCAAGCAATATGTGCCGGAAAACTTCATCCTCCGGATTCAGGAAGTGAACGTCGCCGGTGGCGACTACCATCTTCCCCAGTTCCTCGCCCAGGCGGACGATTTTCCGGTTGTAGTTTTTCAGATCTTCATCGGTCTGGGCTTCGTATTTCTCGTTGTCCAGCATAAAACGGTTGTTGGCCAACGGCTGGATCTCCAGAAAATCGTAGAACGAGGCAATGCGCTTCAGCTCGTCATCGCTCTTCCGGTCCAGAATGGCCTGGAACAGTTCACCGGCTTCACAGGCAGAGCCGATAATAAGGCCCTCCCGGTATTCCAGCAATTCGGATTTGGGAATTCTGGGAACACGCCTGAAGTATTTCAGGTTGGAGTTGGAGATCAGGTGATAGAGATTCCGCAGTCCCACCTGATTTTTGGCAAAGAGAATGATATGCCGGGCCTGCCGGTCTTTGATGTGGCCGCCAGAACGGAGGCTCACCATAGCCGGGTTGATTGCCTGCAAAGTATGGACATCCTGCTCTTCTTCCAGCTTTTCCATGAGCCGAGCCATAATGAGGCCGCAGGTCATGGCATCGTCCGCTGCCCGGTGGTGGTTGAAGTCCGGCAGGCTCAGAGCATCGGAGACGATGTTCAGCTTGAATTTGTTCAAATGGGACAGCAGGTTCTGGCTCAAAATCAGGGTGTCCGCAGTGGTGTAGTGGTAGTCATACCCCAGCCGCTGGCATTCCGCCCGGATGAAGCCGGTATCGAAGTCCGAATTGTGGGCAACCAGCACCCGATTGCCGATGAAGTCCAGGAATTTGGGCAGAACTTCCTCGATTTTCGGGGCGCCTGCCAACATTTCATCGGTAATGCCCGTCAAATCCACGATCTTCCGCTCCAGGGTCCGTTCCGGATCCACGAAGGTCTGGAACCGATCCACTTCCTGACCGTTCTTCAAAATCACCGCACCGATTTCAATAATGCGGTCGGTTCGGGAGGACAGGCCGGTGGTTTCCAAGTCGAAGGCCACGAATTCTTCGTCAAAGGCCATATCCTGACTGCCGTGGACAACAATACGGTCATCCACATCATTGACATAGTAGCCTTCGCAGCCATAGAGGATCTTAATGGGTTCGTCAGTACCTGCAACCTTGGGAGCACCCTTCCAGCTCTCCACGGTGTGCAGGGCATCAGTGAAGGACTGGCAACAGCCGTGGTCGGTGATGGCAATGGCCCGGTGGCCCCAGGCCGCCGCCTGCTTGATGGCGGCATCCGTAGGCGTCAGGGCATCCATGTTGGACATGACGGTATGCAGGTGCAGCTCCACCCGCTTTTCCCCTTCCGCCAGATCCTGCCGTTTGGGCATGGCGCCGGGCATCATGGCAAATGGCTTCATGACGGTCTCGTTCTCGAACCGGTCTTCCATGAGCTTGCCCTGCAATTTCAGCACCGCTCCCACTTTCACATTTTCCAGGAAAGGCTTGGCTTCCCCGGCTTCCATAAACCGGGAGATCCGCAGGGAGTTGGTGTTGTCGGTGATATCGAATTTGATGACCCAAGCGTTGCGCTTTTTCAGTTCCTTGTGGTCCACATTGAAGACCCGGCCTTCCACAATGACGGTGCCCATATCCAGGCTCAGATCCTTCATGGGCACAGCATTGCCCCGGAAGGGCTTGCCATAGAGGGCTTCGCTGGGAGCAGAGGGCTTTTCCGCTGCCTTGGCCGCAGCATTCCGGGCGGTGATGGCGGGGAGCTTTTCCAGCATGGAACCCCGCATGGATTCCATGGCAGCAAAAAGTTCTTTTCCCTCCAAAGTCTTCCCCGCCTCCACGGTGATGGTCACCGGGGTGGCGAAGCGCTGGCGCAGGACTTCCTGGACAGCGGGGATGTGCTCCAAAATGGTCTCCTTGCCGTTGGCAGGCAGATGAATGGTCAGGTCATTTCCCTGCCATTCCCATTTCGCCCCGGCCAGAGACCCCCGGGCCATGGAATTCCGGCTGACAAACAGCCACATCAGTTCCTCCTGCTCAATGCAGTGGAGCTGGTCTGCCGGATGGGTGGCTGTCAAAATCAGCTGCCGCAGACCATAGAGCTGGCAAATCTCTTTTCCCGCCTGATCCAGCAGCCGTTGGGGAATATAGTGCTGCGCGTGGACTGCCAGTTCCACCCGCCCCGCTTCCGGGTCAATGTCCGCCGCCATGATTGCCGCCTGAGAAAGTGCCTGTTGCAACGCCTCCGGCGGATCATAGTCCGGGAACATGGAAAAGAAATAAACGTTCTGGTTCATACATACCTCGGTAGTAGTTAGGAGTGAGGAGCTTTTACGAATGCTGAATGCAAAGTGTAAAATGCAGAATTGTCTTGGATGTCCTAGCGGGCGAAGCCCGCAATGCCTTCCCCAAAGGGGAAGGTGCCCCAGTGCGCACACTGGGGCGGAAGAGGCATTTTGCACGATCTACAATATTCGTTTCCCACGTCTCAAAGCGGCGGGCTGCTGTACAGCCCGCCGTGTTTTTACAGTTTTTCGATCCGGCGCAGGAGGGCGCTGAGGAGTTCGTCGTAGGGGAGCTTTTCCACCTGCTCTCCCTTTTCAAAGATCATACCCCAGCCATCGCCACCGGCGATGCCGATGTCGGCCTCCCGGGCTTCCCCGGGACCATTGACCACACAGCCCATAACGGCTACGGTAATGGGCTTTTCGCAGCCCCGCAGGGCTTCATCCACCTGATTCACCAGGCCGATGAGATCGATGCGGGTCCGGCCGCAAGTGGGGCAGGAGATGATGTTCACGCCTTCTTTGCGCAGACCTGCCGCTTTCAGAATATCTTTTGCAGCATAGACTTCTTCCACAGGATCGTCCGTCAGGCTGACCCGGATGGTATCGCCGATGCCGTCCAGCAGCAGAGCACCAATACCCATGGCGGACTTCATCAGTCCCTGTTTCACCGGGCCCGTTTCCGTGACGCCAATGTGGATGGGATAATCGCACTTTTCCCGGAACAGCCGGGCGGCTGCCACCATGGTGGGCACGGTGGAGGACTTCATGGACACGCAGGTATCGTAGAATCCCTGCTTTTCCAGCAGTTCCAGATGCTCGAAGGCACTCTCCACCAGCGCTTCCGCCGTGGGATGGCCGTATTTTTCCAGCAACCGCTTGTCCAGAGAGCCGCCGTTGACGCCGATGCGGATGGGAATGTGCTTGTCTTTGCACACGTCCACCACGGCCTTCACCCGGTCTTCCCCGCCGATGTTGCCGGGGTTGATGCGGATCTTGCTGGCACCGCCTTCCGCGGCGGCAATGGCCAGCTTGTAGTCAAAATGAATATCTGCCACCAGTGGCAGGGGGCTTTCTTTGCAGATTTCCCCAAAGCCCCGGGCCGCTTCCATATTGGGCACCGCCAGCCGGGCCACCTGGCAGCCTGCTGCCGCCAGCTTCCGCAGTTGAGAAAGGGAACCTTCCACATCCGTAGTCTTAGTATTGAGCATGGACTGGATCACCACCGGGGCTCCGCCGCCGATGGGGACATTGCCGACCAGAATCTGTCTTGTCATATTCTTTATCCTCTGAACAGTACAAAAATATCCTTAAACATAATGACCGCCATCAGTGCCAGCAGCAAAATCATACCGGCACCATGCAGATACCCTTCATATTTGGGGTTGATCTTTCGCTTGGTCACCGCTTCCACTGCCGTGGTGATGATCACGCCCACCACCCGGCCGCCATCCAGGGCGGGAATGGGCAGCAGGTTCATAACCCCCAGGTTAATGGCGATAAAGCCGCCGAAATACAGCATATTCCGCAGAGCAGCCCTGGCAGAAGGAGACGCTTCCGCCACTTCGGACATCTGCTGAACGATGCCCACGGGGCCGGACATGTCCTTCAGCCCCGCCTGCCCCGTCAGGAGCATTTGCAGGCTTAGCCGCACCATTCGCACGGTGTCCAGACTCTGTGCCCAAGCAAGGGAGAGTTTTCCGGGAAGATCCAGTGTCTCAATGGTGAAGCTCATGCCGTACATCCACAGGGAATTTCCATCCGCATCCACAACTTCATGGGTCTCCATTTTGAAGTCCTTCAGCTCCAGCTTTTCTCCATCCCGCCGCACCACCAGATCATGGGTATCTCCGGGGTTCAGGCTAAGAATCAGGGAAAAATCCGACTGGATATAGATCTTTTCACCGTCCAGCTCCAGAATCTGGTCCCCCACCTGCAAACCGTCTTCCCCGTTAATGGTGCAGTAGCTTTCAAACTGGCTGATAACAGGCGTTACGACCTGCTGCACCGGCAGGAAAACAATGACCATCAGCAGCACACCGGCCACAAAGTTCATGGCCGCTCCCGCCACCAGAATCAGAAGCTTTTTCCACCAGCGTGCCTTCTGGAAAGAGCGGGGATCGTCGGTATCCTCGTCCTCCCCTTCCATGGCGCAGTAGCCACCAATGGGAACGGTGCGGATGGCATACAGGGTCTCCCCTACCTGCTTTTCCCAAATGGCAGGCCCCATAAACAGGGAAAATTCATTGACTCGGACACCGCTGGCCTTCGCTACGGCGAAATGCCCCAGCTCGTGGACAAAAATCAGAATGCTGAACAGTAAAATTGCAAAAAGAACGCTCATAGATTTCCTCGCTTACCGATTTGCGGCCTTCCGCACGACCTGCCGTGCCAGACGGTCTGCTTCCAGGATCTCCTCCAAAGTGGGATTCTGGATAAAGGGAACGGCTTCCACCGCCTGAGAAACCAGATGGTAGATGTCATAAAAACCAATTTCATCGTTTAAGAACATGGCCACTGCTTCCTCGTTGGCACCGTTCATGGCGGGGCAGGCGGTGCCGCCCAGCTTGCCGCAGCGGTAGGCCAGGGCCAGACAGGGGAAATTCTCCAGATCCGGCTTGTGGAAGGTCAAATCACCGCAGGTCAGCAGATCCAGCGGCTCCACCGGGCAGCTCTGCCGCTGAGGATAGGTCAGCGCCAACTGAATGGGCAAGCGCATGTCAGGGGAGCCCATCTGTGCCATCACAGCACCGTCCACAAATTCCACCATGGAGTGGATGATGCTCTGGCGGTGGATCACCACGTCCACCTGTTCAATGGGAACCCGGTACAGCCGCATGGCTTCGATGACTTCCAGGCCCTTGTTCATCAGAGTGGCACAGTCGATGGTGATCTTGGCGCCCATTTTCCAGTTGGGATGCTTCAGAGCATCGGCCTTGGTAACGCTTTCCAGCTGCTGCCGGGTCATGCCAAAGAAGGGTCCACCGGAGCAGGTCAAAATCAGCCGTTTGACTTCTTTTCTGTCCCTATTGCCCATAAGGCACTGGAAAATGGCAGAGTGCTCGGAGTCCACAGGAATGATCTCCGCCCCGCAACGCTGCGCCTCCGCCATGACCAGTTCACCAGCGCAGACCAGAGTTTCCTTATTGGCAAGGCCAATAAGCTTTTTCGCCCGGATGGCAGCCAGCGTGGGTTTCAGTCCCACCATGCCCACCACGGCGGTGATAACGCAGTCTGCCTGAGGCATGGTAGCGGCTTCAATGAGCCCCGCTTCGCCCCAGCTGACCCGGATGGGAAGATCGGAAATGGCTTCTTTCAGAGAATTTGCCGCTTCCCGAGTAGCCATAACAGCCAGTTCCGGCCGGAACTGACGGCACTGCTGTGCCATGCGCTCCACGCTGGTCCCGGCTGTCAATGCCGCCACGGAAACACCTTCCAGGCGGCGGATAATATCCAGGCTCTGCCGGCCGATAGAGCCGGTAGAGCCGAGAATGCTGACACATTTTACCATAAAAATCACCTGTTACAGTTCAATCACGGGCAGGATCAGCAGCAGTGCCTCGATCAGGGGTGCCACTGCCAGAATGGAATCAAACCGATCCAGCACGCCGCCGTGACCGGGGATCAGATTGCCATAATCCTTAATGCCGGTCTGGCGCTTGATGACGGAGAAACACAGGTCTCCCAGTTCACCGGCTAGGCAGCCCAGCACACCGTACAAAATGGCGGCACCGTAATTGACATCGAATTTCAGGGGCAGGTCCAGCACCAGGGCATACAGCACCATGGACACCACGCCCACGATCAGGCCGCCGAAGGCACCTTCGATGGTCTTGTTGGGGCTGACCACGGGAGCCAGCTTGTGCTTGCCGAAGCGGACACCGATGAAATAGGCACCGGCATCACAGCAACAGGCAACAAAGAAGGGGATCAGCACCACATACCGTCCGGTGCTCATGGCCAAAATCCGCACCACACTACTCATGAGGTAGGGCACCACAAGGCCACCTACAAAGCACATGGCCAGGGTCTCGAACCGGGTCTTTACATGGTCGCGCATCATTTCGCTGAACATCAGCAGGAAGTAGCCCAGCATCATCAGCACAAAATAGGCGTGGACGGCTCCATTGTAACTCCAGATGGCGATGAGAAAGGCCATGCCACCGCTGTAAAGAATGAGCCGGGGCTTGGTCACCAGCTTGGTGCGGTACAGTAGCTCATAGGATGCAATGGCCTGCAAAATGCCCATCACAATGGCCGCCACACTTTTGGGCACCACCAAAGTGACCAGAAGCAGTGCAGGGATCATGACGGCTGCCGCCAAAATACGGGTTTTCATATGTTTATACTCCTCCGAAGCGGCGGTTTCGCCGGTGATATTCTGCGATGGCTTCATCCAAATGCTCCGGAGCAAAATCGGGCCACAGCACGTTCATAAAGACATATTCTGAGTAGGCGGACTGCCACAGCAGGAAATTGCTGGTCCGCATTTCACCGGAGGGCCGGATAATCAGCTCCGGGTCCGGCACATCCTGGGAATAAAGGTACTGGGAGAACAATTCCTCCGTCAGTTCCTCCCTATCCAGTTTTCCTGCCGCCACGTCGGCGGCGAAGGCTTTTGCGGCGTGGACGATCTCATCCCGGCCGCCATAGTTCAGACAGAAGTTTACCTGCACGTCATAATCTTCGCTTTGCTTCTGGGCGTCGCTACAGAGCTTTTGCAGCTCCGGACTCAGCCGGGACAGGTCACCGAAGAACCGGAAGCAGACCCGGTTTTTCTCCATATCCCGCAGTGCTTCTTCCAGATACCGGCGAAGCAGACGCATGATGCCTGCCACTTCCTCCTGAGAGCGTTTCCAGTTCTCCGTGGAGAAAGCGTAGACCGTCAGGTAACGCACCCCCAGCGTCCGGCAATAGTTGGCGATGCGCCGGAAGGCTTCTGCACCTGCCGCATGTCCCGCCGTCCGGGGCAGACCCCGCTGTTTGGCCCAGCGGCCGTTGCCATCCATAATGATGGCGATATGCTGGGGGGGAGCTAGCTGTTCCATTTCAGGTTTTGCCAAATGGCGCACCTCTTTCCTTTTTAGTCGTTATATCATAACCGTCAGAACTCAGTGTCATCCTGAGCGAGCGCAAGCGAGTCGAAGGATCTTCGCACTACATATGCTTTTTGCAGTTCTTAAGTGCGTAGATCCCTCCATGCTGCTCCGCCTTAGTCGGGATGACATGTTTTTTGCATTGTGTGTATTAAGTGACCGCCAGAAAATCCGTGGGATTGCCACACCAGTCTGCGGACCGGTTCGCAATGACACAATTCTTTTAGATGCTCATCAGTTCCTTTTCCTTGGCGGCCAGAGCGGTGTCCACCTTCTTGGTCATCTTGTCCAGCAGATCCTGCAGGTCCTTTTCTGCCTTCTTCTGGTCGTCCTCGGTGATCTCGGAGTTCTTCTTCAGCTTCTTGACATAGTCCATGCCATCCCGGCGGATATTCCGCATAGCGACCTTGGCATCTTCGGCGTACTTCTTGACCTGCTTGGCCAGATCTTTACGACGCTCCTCCGTCAGCTGGGGGAAGACCAGACGGATCACACGGCCGTCATTCTGGGGGTTGATGCCCAGATCGGACATCTGGATGGCCTTCTGGATATCCTTCAGCAGCTTGGTATCCCAAGGCTGCACCACCAGAGTACGGGCGTCGGGGGTGGAGATGGTAGCGACACCGTTCAGAGGGGTTTCACTGCCATAATATTCCACGGTAATGCGGTCGAGAACCTTTGCATTGGCCCGGCCGGCACGGACGGCACCGAATTCCTCGTTCAGGTGATCCAGGGCCTTTTCCATTCTTCTTTCGTAATCCTTAAAATCAACTGCCATGTTTCTTTCCTCCTAAATGTTAATTGGTAACGGTGGTTCCGATCTTCTCGCCCCGAACCACACGGACAATACTGTTTTCTTCTGCCAGACCGAAGCAGACCATGGGCATGTCATTGTCCATAGCCAGAGCCATGGCGGTGACATCAGTGGCCTTCAGGCCCTTTTCCAGAACCTGGGCATAGGTCAGCTCGTCAAACTTCACTGCGGTAGGGTCCTTGTGGGGATCGGCGGAGTAGATGCCGTCAATATTCTTAGCCATCAGCACAGCATCGGCCTCGATCTCCACGCCACGGAGCACCGCACCGGTGTCGGTGGAGAAATAGGGGTTGCCGGTACCGGCAGCAAAGAGGACCACCTTGCCCTCATTTAAGTAACGGTTGGCGGTGTCCCGGGTAAAATACTCGGCGAACTTGTTCATTTCCACAGCCGTCAGCACCCGGGCCTCCATGCCGTGTTCTTCCAAGGCGTCTGCCACAGCAATAGCGTTCATCACCGTTGCCAGCATACCCATGGAGTCGGCATGGGAGCGCTGCATTTTGCCGCTGCCGTTTTTGATACCCCGCCAGAAATTGCCGCCACCAATGACCAGCCCCACCTGCACGCCCATGTCCACACAGGCCTTGATGGATTCGCAAACGTCATTGATCTTGGCAAAGTCCAGACCGAAGCCGCCACCATGGACGCCTTCTTCTCCCAGCGCTTCCCCGCTGACTTTCAGCAGGATGCGCTTATATTTGATCTGAGCCACTTGAGATACACTCCTTCATCTGTCATTTTCTTCAGTTCATATCCTTTCCTATTTTAATATAAGATAGCCGAATTGACAACCATAAAATTTAAGAATTCTGAAAATGTTTTCTTATTTTTAACAATCTCTGGCCTTCTGTGCAGGTTTCACAGCTTTTTCTCTGGAGGATTTCCCCTTTCCGGCAGGATTTTTTGTTGCAAATCCTGCTTGCATAGGTTATAATGGCATATTATTGGAATAGAACCATACTAAGAGAGGATGTAAAATCTATGGCTGAGATCATTGAAAGCAAAAATTTCATCCATGCTTTTATCGATGAGGATATCGCCGAAGGCGGCCGCTACGCCGGTCAGACCGTCCACACCCGTTTCCCGCCGGAGCCCAACGGCTACCTGCACATCGGTCACTGCAAGGCTCTGATCATCGACTTCGGCACCGCCGAAAAGTTCGGCGGTATGTGCAACCTGCGGATGGACGACACCAACCCCACCAAGGAAGACGTGGAGTTCGTGGAGGCCATTCAGGAGGATATCCACTGGCTGGGCTTCGACTGGGGCGACCGCTTCTTCTACGGCTCCGACTATTTCGAGAAGGACTACGAGTTCGCCGTGGAGCTCATCAAGAAGGGCCTGGCCTACGTCTGCGAGCTGACCCCTGAGCAGTTCAAGGAATACCGTGGCGACCTGAATACCCCCGCCATCTCCCCTTACCGGGATCGCCCCATCGAAGAGAGTCTGGATCTCTTCGCCCGGATGCGTGCCGGTGAATTTGAGGATAACCAGTATACCCTGAGAGCCAAGATCGACCTGGCCTCCGGCAACTTCAACATGCGGGATCCCGTCATCTACCGGATCCGCCACATGCACCATCACCGTCAGGGGGACAAGTGGTGCATCTACCCTATGTACGACTTTGCCCACCCCATTCAGGACGCACTGGAAGGCATTACCCACTCCCTGTGCTCTCTGGAATTTGAGAACCATCGCCCCCTGTACAACTGGGTGGTGGAGCATGTTTCCGTTCCTCATCATCCCCGGCAGATCGAGTTCGCCCGTCTGGGCATTGACCACACCGTTCTGTCCAAGCGGAAGCTGAGAAATCTGGTGGAGAACGGCTATGTCTCCGGCTGGGATGATCCCCGGATGCCCACCCTGTGCGGCCTGCGCCGCCGTGGCTATACCCCCGCTTCCATCCGCAACTTCTGCGAGCGGGTAGGCGTTGCCAAGAGCCCCAACACCATTCCCTACGCTTTCCTGGAATTCTGCCTCCGGGAGGATCTGAACGAGACCGCCCAGCGGGTCATGGCTGTGCTGAAGCCCGTGAAGCTGACTATTACCAACTACCCCGAGGGCAAGTCTGAGACTGTCACCGTGGAGAACAACCCCAACCGTCCCGAGGACGGCACCCGGGAAGTCACCTTCTCCCGGAACCTGTGGATTGAGGCCGACGATTTCCTGGCTCAGCCCATTCCCAAGTACAAGCGGCTGTACCCCGATGGCCCCGAGTGCCGCCTGAAGGGTGCTTACCTCATCAAGTGCACCGGCTGTGTCACCGACGAGAACGGCAACGTCACCGAGGTACTGGCTACCTATGATCCCGAATCCCGTGGCGGCGATCCCGCCGACGGCCGGAAGGTCAAGGGTGCTACCATCCACTGGGTGGATGCCTCCACCGCTGTGGATGCTGAGGTCCGCCAGTACGATAACCTGTTCCTGGACCCCGATCCCGATGCCGCCGGCAAGGATTACCTGAGCTGCCTGAACCCCGACTCTCTGAAGGTGCTCACCGGCTGCAAGGTG
>CAYXUI010000005.1:0-52432 GCA_964468195.1 uncultured Oscillospiraceae bacterium
GTCCCACCTGCGGCTCCTGCTCCGGCATGTACACCGCCAACTCCATGAACTGCCTGACGGAAGTGCTAGGCATGGGTCTGCGGGGCAACGGCACCATCCCCGCGGTCTACTCCGCCCGCATCGAGCTGGCCAAGCACGCCGGTATGCAGATCATGGATTTGGTGCACAAAAACATTCGTCCCCGGGACATTATGACTGCCGCCGCCATCCGTAATGCGCTGACGGCTGACATGGCGCTGGGCTGCTCCACCAACTCCATGCTCCACCTGCCCGCCATTGCCAACGAGTGCGGCGTGGAGTTCAATCTGGACATGGCCAACGACATCAGCGCCGTGACTCCCAACCTGTGCCATCTGGCTCCTGCCGGCCCCACCTATATGGAAGACCTGAACGAAGCCGGTGGTGTCTACGCCGTGCTGAAGGAGCTGACCAAGAAGAACCTGCTGGATACCTCCGTTCTCACCGTCACCGGAAAGACTCTGGGGGAAAACATTGATTCCGCTTTCAACAAAGATGAAAGCGTTATCCGCACCGTGGAGAATCCCTATTCTGCCACCGGCGGCATCGCCGTGCTCCGGGGCAATCTGGCACCGGAGGGCAGCGTGGTCAAGCGCAGTGCCGTTCTGCCGGAAATGCTGGTTCACGAAGGCCCCGCCAAGGTCTTCGACTGCGAAGAAGATGCGCAGGCCGCCATCAATGCCGGTAAGATCGTGGCCGGTGATGTGGTGGTCATCCGCTACGAAGGTCCCAAGGGCGGCCCCGGTATGCGGGAAATGCTGAACCCCACTTCCGCCATCATGGGCATGGGTCTGGGCAACAGCGTAGCCCTCATCACCGACGGCCGATTCTCCGGTGCCACCCGGGGTGCCTGCATCGGCCATGTGTCTCCGGAAGCCGCTTCCGGCGGTGTCATCGGCGTGGTAAAGGACGGCGATATCATTTCCATCGACATTCCCAATTCCAAGCTGGAACTGAAGATTTCCAACGAGGAGCTGTCCAAGCGCATGGCCGCCTTCGTGCCCAAAAAGAAGGAACTGTCCGGCTATCTGAAACGCTACGCCGCTCTGGTCTCCAGCGGTGCCAAGGGAGCCATTTTGAACGTATGAATCTGACTTTTCTTGCTACCGAACTGGAATCTCTGGCCGTGTTCCGCTCTTTGCTTTTCGATCCGGTGGTGGAAGCGCTGATGGCCTACCTGAAAGAGCCCAGCGTTGGCCGCTATGGCAATTTCGTTGCCAGACTCTACGAAACGGAGAAGCGAACGCTGGCGGGATACATCCAGCACATCGTCACCAACGACGAAAATGCCTACATCCGTCGCATCGGTCAGGGGTTGACCCCCTGGCCGGAGATGGAGGAAAATGTCGGTTGGGAGCTGTCCACCCTGCAATCCGTTGCCAACCTGACCCCGGATCTTCTGCGCTCCGGGCTGGAATGGGAAGGGCATTTGCCTGCCTTCGGGGTCAAGAAGGTGGATCTGACAGAAAGCTACCGCCAACGCCGTGACAACATCCACCGCTACGGCTACGGCATTTACGCCAAGCACCGGATGTTCTACCTGAATGAGGAAAACAAGATCGTGCCGGTGCGCAATCCCGATCAGACCCGGCTTGCCTCTCTGGTGGATTACAAGCGGGAGCAGCAGATCATTCTGGACAACACTCTGGCTCTGCTGGCTGGGCGGCCTGCCGCCAACATCCTCCTCACCGGCGATGCCGGTACCGGCAAATCCTCCACCATCAAGGCCGTGGTCAACGAACTTTCCGATCGGGGTCTGCGGATTCTGGAAGTCCGCAAGGAGCAGCTCCACGCCATTCCCGGAATCTTGGACGAGCTGAACACCAATCCGCTGAAATTCATTCTGTTCATCGATGATCTGTCCTTCCAGCACGATGACGACAATTTCAGTGCTCTGAAAGCCATTCTGGAAGGCAGCGTCTCCGCCAAGAGCCGGAACGTGGTGATCTATGCCACCTCCAACCGCCGCCATCTGGTGAAGGAAACCTTCTCCGGTCGGGAGGGAGACGACATCCACCGCAACGATACCATGCAGGAGCTGCTGTCCCTGTCGGAGCGCTTCGGCATTCAGGTCACCTTCCAGAAGCCCACCAAGGAAGTCTATCTGCGCATTGTCCGGAATCTGGCAGCGGAAAAGGGTATCACCCTGCCGGAAAAAGAACTGGAGGAGCTTGCCGAACGCTTCGCCCTGAGCCGCGGCGGCCGCTCCGCCCGGGCCGCCACCCAATTCGTGGATGGACTGCTGGCGAAATAAACGTTCCCCTTTTCCCATAAAACAAAAATGTCATCCCACCGTGTGTTCCGCCCGGTAGGATGACATTTTTTCGTGATTATAGAATCTTTATTTCTGATTATCGCTGAGCGCCAGCAGCTCTGCAATGATTTTATCCAGAAGAGGTAAGTATTTATCATCAATGCGATGGATGGCATCCACCCGGTCAGAATCCGCTTTTCGCTCCGTGCCAAACAAAACATAGTCGGCAGAGAGTCCCAATACATGGCAGACCTTGATCAGCATTTTTACGGAAATGCCGGTTCGCCCCCGCTCCAGTTCCGCCAGATAGGAAACACTGACATCTAACTTTTCCGCAAATTTCTCTCTGGTATAGCCCATATTTTCCCGGGCCTGTCGAATCCGTGTATGCAATACTATCACCTCTTCCTATAGTATCGGTGAAAGTTCCGCAAAATAAAATCAGCCAATATTGTATGTTTTGCATATTGTATTGCTTGATGTTTTGTGATAAACTAACCCTATCCCCTTCCCGGAAGGGATATCCATTTCAGCGAGGTCATTATGAAAAAAGGTCGCTATCAATCCAACCCAAAGACACCCGGCAAGCGTCTCCCCATTTTGGCAGTCTGTGTGCTGCTTCTCATCGTTGGAGCAGTCGTTATGGTTCACCAGCCGAAGCAGGAAAGCATCTACACCCCCAGCGGTGAGCAATTTACCCAACAGGAAAATGTGGAAAAGAACGAGGATTCCATTGCCATCCCCGGTTATGAAGCCATCACTCTCAGAGCCAATACGAAACAGCAGTCCGTAGGCTTGCCGAATCCGGCAGCCAATACCTGCTATTTTCAAATCAGCCTGTATCTGGAAGATGAAACCCTGCTGTGGCAATCCGAACTGGTGGAGCCCAATACCATTTCCGATCCCATTGTCCTGAACCAGCCCCTGGCTCCGGGCTCTTATCCCAACGCAACCCTGAAATATGACTGTTACGCCATGGATGGCTCCGGGAAGCAGCTGAACGGCGCCGCCACCAAGCTGACCCTGCTGGTCAGCGAATAAAAAAGAAGGCTCGCTATGAAAAAACGTTTTCTGTTGCCGGTACTGCTGCTGTTGTTCACGCTGGTGCCGAAGGTATCCGCCGAGACCACCACTTTGACTGTTGATGTCCCGGCCCCTGATTATGAATTGCACATTCCCGCCAGTGTCACCATCGATTATCAGGCGGAGAGCCATTCTCTGGCGGTTCCCACTGTCACCGGCAGCGGCCGGGAGGGCATCGGCCTTCAGGTCGCCATTACTTCTTCCGGTGTCTTTACCTGCCCGGAAGCGGCCACCACCAGCCCCTTTGCCCTGACCTTGTCCGGTGCAGAGCGCTGGCAGGTTGGGGACAGCCTGTATTTTTCCTCTCTGACAAGCGGCTCTCCCGGTGTGACCGCTGACGGTTCCCAACCCACGGCCATGATGCTTTCTTTCCAGTCCACTGACTGGGATGCTGCCCTGCCCGGTACTTACACTGCCACCATCACCTACACCGCAACCTTCACCCAAACGGAAGGCTGAGTTACCCTGTCGATCTGCCCGAAGGGGCATATTATAACAAACAAAGGAGATCATCTATTATGAAAAAGACCCTGGCACTGCTGCTGGCTTTGGTTCTCATCGTCGCCATGGCCCCCGCAGCATTCGCAACCTCCCAGTCCACCAAGCTCACCACCACTGTCCCCGGCGCAACCTATACCCTTAATGTCCCCAAAGACACTGTTATTCCCTACAACTCCACGGATACGAGCATCGGCTACGTGACCGTCACCGAGTCTTCCGGCTTTGCCACGGGCAAGAATCTGCAGGTCACTCTGGAATACAGTGCTTTTACCTCCGAAAATGCGTCTACCACTATTCCTTACACGGTCGCATACAGCCCAACCAAAAAGCTTAGCGATACCGAGAGCGCTGAAATCCATAGTGAAACTAAGTACATTTCTCCCATGACCTTCAACGGTCAAAATGATGGCACTGTGTTGCGTTTAGCTCGCGATAATGATACCTATACCAGCAACGGCGTAAACTACCATTATTATGTCGGCGATTTGGGCGTTATCATCTACGCATCCGCTTGGGGCAAGGCCCTGGCAGGCGATTACAGCAGCACCATCACCTTCACCGCTTCTGTCGTCTCCGCCAGCTAAAAACGCCTATGCTGGGTAAGCTCCGCAGGTTCTCGCTGCTTCTGCTGCTGGCATGGACGCTACCGAACCTGCTGCTTCTGCCCGCAGGTGCCAGCAGTACCCACCTGACCACCTCCGTTCCCACCCACGTTACCCTGACGGTGGAAATTACCGGCAAGGGCACCCTCTGGGTCAACGGAGAAAAAATCACCCGCACCACCACCCTGGCCATCCCCCGGAATCAGGACTGCACTATTTCCGCTCACCCCGGCTCCGGTTACACCCTGCACACCGGATTTCTGGACGGGAAATCGGTGACCCAATCCCTTGCAGATGGTACACTGGTGCTGCATCAGCCCTATCAGGACAGTACCCTTACCGTATGTTTCCGCTCCTCCCGGGCTCCCCTTCCCGGGGAGAATCCGCCCACCGGGGATCCCGGGATTCTTGTGGCCTTTGGCTTGTGTTGCCTGTTCCTGCTCCTGCTGTGGCAGTTGCTCCCCTGGCGAAAAAGCCATTGACCCGTTCTCTGGGAACTCTTAACGAAAAAGAACCGCCATCACAGAATTTGTGATGGCGGTTCTTTTAACTAAATGGTTAAATATCCCATTGACAAAGGCATCACTTTGTGATACTATCATTTCACAATTAAGTTAAATGTTAAAGGAGGTATCCCAATGGGGCTACAACAGACTATGAAGGCCCTTGCCGATCCTACCCGACGGGAAATTTTGAACCTGCTGAAAGAGGGCAAACGCTCTGCCGGGGACATCACATCCCATTTTGACATCACCGCCGCCGCTATCTCCCGGCACCTGTCAGTGCTGAAGGAGGCTGACCTGATCCAGGACACCCGGGAAGGAAAATTCATATTCTACGAACTGAACGCATCCGTTTTAGAGGAGATCCTGCTGTGGATCACCGAGCTGAAAGGAGAATGACCATGTTGAAGCAATACCGCAAGCCCTTCATTGTTACATCCATTTTGACCCTGCTGCCCGTTTTTGTGGGGGTGCTGCTGTGGAACCGGTTCCCGGAAGCCGTGCCCACCCATTACAACGCTTCCGGTCAGGCCGACGGCTGGGGCAGCGTGCTGTATGCCGTGTTCTTCCCGCCAATTTTCATGCTGGTGCTTCACTGGTTGTGCGTCATTCTCACCGTCCGGGATCCCGGCAATCAGAAGCGCAACGAAAAAATGTTCCAGCTGGTGCTGTGGATCATCCCCATTACCTCCAACCTGTGCTGCTGTGGCATGTACGCTCTGGCACTGGGGAAGGATTTTGACATGACCTTCTGGACGGTGCTGGGCCTGGGCCTTCTCTTTGCCATCATTGGCAACTACCTGCCCAAGACCCGGATGAACAGCACCATGGGCATCAAAGTCTCCTGGGTCTACACCAGTGACGACAACTGGAACGCCACCCACCGGTTCGCCGGTAAGCTCTGGTTCTTTGGGGGCATCGTGATGATGTTCCTGTCCTTCCTGCCGGATGGCTGGGCCATGACCGCACTGTTTCTGGTGATCGTCACCATCAGCGTTGCACCCATGGTCTATTCCTGGCGGTACTGGAAGATGCAGGTAGCACGGGGAGATAACTTGAATCCCCGGAAGGCGCTCCACCCCGCCGCCACAAAGGCCACGGTTTTCACGACCGTTCTGGCACTGGTCATCGTGGTATTTGCCCTGTTCTGCGGCTCTCTGGAATTTGACTTCCGGGAAGACAGTCTCCATGTGGATGCCGGATGCTACAGCGATTACTATATTCCCTATTCGGAAATTCAGGCAGTCTCTTACCGGGAAGTCCCAGCAAACGGCACCCGGGTCAACGGTTTCAGCAACCTCCGCTTCCAGTTCGGTTACTATAAAAATGACGATTTTGGCGCTTATATCCGCTATACCACCAACGCTCCCGATTCTTGCGTGGTCGTGACGCTGCCAAACCAGACCGTCGTCCTCAGCGGCAGGGACGAAACAGAAACGAAAGCCCTGTTTGACCGGTTGACAGAAATCGCCGGGAATTGACAACATGAAAAACATGTCATCCCCCGACGCCACTCGGGATGACATGTTTTTACATTCTGCATTGCCTGTCAGCGGCCACTGGCCAAAATAGGATGTAAGATATCCGCAAGGTAACGAACCGGTGTGCCCTATGGTGTAACGATGCCCTCCGGCCTGTCCCTCTCGTAACTGTCAGCGGCCACTGGCCGCAAAAAAGATGTGACCCCTGGCTGCTGTACCTTGTGATCGGTACATTTGGTGCAGGCAGGGGTCACATCATAGAACTCTTGATATCTAACATCCTGGTTACCTCTCTTTCGTCGTGTTAGATGAGACCTTCCGGGAATATTCTATTGTTGAATTGCTTCCGTACCCAATTCCTTTATTGTCGTTTCAGAGGAAATGTATGTCATCGGAAGAAAAGAGGAAAGCGCTCATCTTCGATTCCGTTTTTCATGGGAATCTGGGGTTGCTAGATCATTGGTATCACCTCTTTGTAGCTATATAATATCACATACTCCCGAAAACGCAAGATGGGATGCTGTACAAAATAACAGGAATCCTTTTGTATAAAACGCAGAACTTGGTGGATATGCACAAATTCCACTTGACCGCCAGAGGAGAGCTGTGATATACTGAAGATGTTGGGGTGGCTTTGCCACCCTGTCTTTTTTTGTAAATAACAGTTGAAAAATGTCGCCGCATCTGCTACCATGGAACCATATTCTTAACCGTTTTTAAGGAACGGAATAAATCACGGAAAAATCAGATGGGTGAAGAGCATGGAGAAGAAATTCATTCTCTCCCGGAACGGGATCGAGGTTTTATGTAAGCAAACAGAGCCGGACTTTGGAGACATCCGGCGGATCGTGTTGGGAGTTCACGGCATCGGCGGCAGCAGTGAGGACGAGATCCAGACCGGCATTGCCGAGGAGATGGAGCTGTTTTACTCCGCAACATTGCGGTTCGACTTTCCCAGCCATGGTGAAAGCCCGGTGGAGGAATTTTCCATCCACGGCTGCGTGGATTCCCTGCTGGCCGTGGCATCCTACGCCCGGGAGCAGTACCCAGAGGTGGAGGATCTGTGCATTTTTGCCTCCGGTTTCGGTGCCTATATTACGCTGATCGCTCTGGAAGATCTGCTGGCCATGCCCGGCAAGGTGAAACTGGTGGTGCAGACCCCTTCCGTTATGATGCACGAGACACTGCTTGCCATGACCCGCACCACCCTGCCTACTCTGAAGGCTATGGGCTACACCAGCTTTGCCCGGCTGTCCCGGCCGTTGACAGTGCCCTACGCTGCCTATCAGGAGATGGTGGACAATCTGGCACTGGCTTCCTACGATATCCCCATGCTGATCCTCCACGGGGAGGAGGACTCCTACATCAGGCAGGAGGATATCCACCGGCTGCGGCAGCTGAACGAAGATGCCAAGCTGGTCATCATCCCCGGCACCAGCCACCGCTTCCTGGAAGAAGGCGCCTGGGACATGGTGCTGGATCTGACCCGGGACTGGTTTGAATTCGAGCAGGTGCTCTGCTGGGATTGGGAATGAATCGCAAAAGACCGATGGGAAACCATCGGTCTTTTTAATGCAAAATGCTGATCGCAGAAGGCTACTCCCTCACCCCAGTGCCTTGAAGATCTTCCGCAAGGGTTCCACCACGGCGGCAAGATCTTCGATGGCCTGATTCAGGGTCTCCAGATCTACACCGGAGAGGGTCTGCATGGCTTCCTGACCGGAAGTTACCAGTTCTTCCACATTCCCGGCCATGCCCACCAGATCCATCTGGGCCAGCTGGGCGGTGGCCTGTTCCAAATGGTTCAACACGGTTTTTACCTGATCCAGTACCTCCATCAGCTGTGGCAGCGCCCAGTATACCAGAATCAATGCCCCTACGCACATGGCCACCCCCACCAGCGTCAGGCCGCACTGGATGGCACTGAACAGGGTCTGGCGGCGGGTATTCTTCTCGATGCGCTCCAAAAGCTCCGACTGTCTCAATTCTTCCATGGGAAACCCTCCTTTTTCGTACTTGCCACCATTATAACCCGGTATATGGGAAAATGCAAAGGAAATCCGCATTTCGGTCTATCGGATTTTGGGAAATATGACTGGAAGCAGCTGCATTTTCCTCCAAAGAAATGTAAGTTTAGACTAGATAACTGAAGAAAACTGTGCTATACTTAGGCTGTGTTATCATGTACAGTAACACCGCATGTAACCTGATGCCTTTTTCCTGTGGTTTTTCCTGCAAGTGCAGAGGCAGCAAAAACCGTTACGGAGGCGTGTAGGGTACCTGAAAGAAATTTGTAAGGAAGGTGAGCAATTGGAAAACTATACCAAGTATAAGTTGAAGGCGGCGGAAGAGCTGGCTCCGTTCCTGGCTGAAACGGACAATATCTTCGTCATTGCCTGCAACAAGTGTTTCAAAGAATTTGAAACCACCAACGAGCCTGATTGCGATGCGTTCAAGAAAATCGCTGCGGACTGCGGCAAGACCGTCACCGGCAGCGCTCAGATCGATTTCCTGTGCAACAAAACCCAAACCGACCGCAAACTGGTGGGTCTGATCCCCGAAGGGACCAAGAGCATCTTCGTGGCGGCCTGTGGTCTGGGCATCCAGACCGTGGCAGATCTGGCAGAACTGCCTGTTTATGCTGCCAGCAACTCCCTGAACTACACCGGCCATCATGGCATGGCACTGACCAAGAAGGCTTGCGATGCCTGCGCTCAGTGCTACCTGAATATCACCGGCGGCATCTGCCCCATCGTGGACTGCTCCAAGAGCCTGGTCAACGGCCAGTGCGGCGGCGCCAAGAATGGCAAGTGCGAAGTGGACCCCAACAAGGACTGCGCCTGGGAAAAGATCCAGCAGCGTCTGGCCAAGCAGGGCCGTCTGGAGGAACTGAAGGCACAGCCTGTACAGGTCCGGGACTATTCCAAGGTCAACTTCAAGGTGGTCAACGACTATGTCAAGTCCATCCGGGAAAACCGATTCGCCGGTTACTACGGCGGCGTCCATCCCTCCGAGCATAAGGAGCCTACGGAGCATCTGCCGCTGACGGCTTTCCCCGCTCAGGAGATCATGGTATTCCCCCTGTCCCAGCATTTGGGCGCTCCCGCCAATGCCATCGTGGAAGTGGGCGACACCGTGAAAGTGGGCCAGAAGATCGCAGAAGCCGCAGGCTTCATCAGCGCTCCCGTCCATTCCAGCGTCAGCGGTACGGTCATTGCCATTGAAGACCGTCCCCACGCCAACCGTGGCACCTGCCCTGCCATCGTCATCCGTAATGACGGAAAGAATACTCTGCACGAGTCCATCCAGCCCCATAACCTGGAAGAGCTGTCTGCCGGCGATATCATCAACATCGTCAAGGAAGCCGGTATCGTGGGTATGGGTGGCGCAGGTTTCCCCACCTACGTCAAGCTGAACCCCGGCAAGCCCATCGACGCCGTTCTGGTCAACGCCTGTGAGTGTGAGCCCAGACTGACCGCCGACCACCGGATCCTGCTGGAGTATGCCGACGAGATCGTTTACGGTCTGAAGGCCGTCATGAAGACCGTTGACTCCCCCAGAGGTGTCATCGTCATCGAAGACAACAAGCCCGATGCCATCGAACTGCTGCAAAGCAAGGTCGCCGAAATCGAAGGCATGGAAGTCTGCGTCGCCAAGACCAAGTATCCCCAGGGCGGTGAGAAAATGCTCATCAAGCGTGTCCTGGGTCGCAGCGTGCCCAGCGGCAAGCTGCCCGCCGACGTAGGTGCCGTTGTGTGCAACGTCAGTACCGTCAAGGCCATTTCCGACGCCATCCAGAAGGGCCTGCCCCTGATGGAGCGTGCCACCACCGTCACCGGCGAGCACATCGCCCACCCCAACAACTTCCTGGTAAAGATCGGTACCTCCGCACAGGCTCTGGTAGATGCCTGCGGCGGCATCGTGGGCGAGGATGTGACCATCAAGGCCGGCGGCCCCATGATGGGCTTCCCCCAGAAGAATCTGGAGTTCCCCATTATGAAGGGCAACAACGGTATCATCGCCATCGACACCGACCACTCCGAGCCCAGCGAAGACTGCATCAAGTGCGGCCGCTGCGTGGATGTATGCCCCATGGAGCTGAAGCCCCTGTACTTCTACAAGTATGCTCAGGCTGAAAACTGGCAGGGCATGAAGGACGAGGCCGTTATGGACTGCATGGAGTGCCGCTGCTGCGAGTACATCTGCTCCGCCAAGCTGCCCCTGGTCAGCATGATCAAGCAGGGCAAGAATGCCGTAAGGGGGATGAAATAATATGCTGATTACCGAACTGAAAGCAAAGGAGACCATCCTTTCTCTGATTACCGGCAAGGTGTTCATCATCAACTGCCACGGCTGTAAGGAAACCCGCTTCCCCGAAGCAGAGGCCGAAGAACTCCAGAAGGAGATCCCCGGCGTTACCTGCATCTTCACCACCGACTACATCTGCAACCCCGAGAATCTGCAGCGCCGTCTGGCTTACCACAAGGAAGCCATTGACGCTGCCGACATGATTCTGGTGTTCTCCTGCGGTGTGGGTGTCCAGACTGTGGCCCAGCTGTTTGAAAACAAGAAGGTCTGCGCTGCCTGCGATACTTACGCTCTGCCCGGCTATCAGGGCGTGACTCCCCTGGAGCACGACTGCAAGCAGTGCGGCGAGTGCTACCTGAACCTCACCGGCGGCATCTGTCCCCTGACCGCCTGTTCCAAGGGCCTGGTCAACGGCCAGTGCGGCGGCTCCAAGAACGGCAAGTGTGAAGTCGATCCCGACATGGAATGCGGCTGGGAGCGGATCTACCAGCGTCTGAAGAAGATCGGCCGTCTGGACGCACTGAAGTGCCCCATCCAGGTGCGCAATTATGCCACCGACGACGAAGTGTCCAAATAAAATTTACTGATTAGGAGTAATAATAATGAGAATTACTGAGTTGTTTGACCGCGGCGAATTTGTGGTGACCGCGGAAGTCGGCCCTCCTAAGGGTATTAACCTGGATCCTCTGGTTGAAGAAGCCAAGACCTACCTGGGCGGCATCACCGCTGCCAATGTCACCGATAACCAGTCTTCCGTCATGCGTATGGGCTCCCTGCCCGCCTGTGTGGCTCTGAAGAATGCCGGTCTGACTCCCATTTTGCAGCTGACCTGCCGTGACCGGAACCGCATCGCACTGCAGTCCGAACTGCTGGGCGCCGCCGCTCTGGGCATCGAGAACATCCTGTGCCTGACCGGTGACCACACCAAGATGGGTGACCATCCCGGTGCCAAGCCTGTCTTCGATCTGGACTCCGTCTCCCTGCTGCACACCGTGTGCCAGCTGGAGAAGGGCGTTGACCTGGCCGGCAATCCTCTGGTGGGCGAAGCTCCCAAGTTTGCCAAGGGCGCCGTTGTGTCCCCCTGCTCTGACTCCGTGGACGCTCAGCTGGCCAAGATGGAGCGCAAGGTCATGGCCGGTGCTGAGTACTTCCAGACCCAGGCCGTCTTCGACAGCGAGAAGTTCATCGAGTTCATGGAGAAGGCCAAGCAGTTTGGCAAGCCTGTGCAGCTGGGTGTCATCATCCCCAAGTCTGCCGGGATGGCCAAGTTCATGAACCGCAACGTGGCCGGTGTCCATGTTCCGCAGGACATGATCGACGCTCTGGCCGCCGACAAGGAGCGGGCCAAGGCTGGTATCACCGGCGTGGAGGTCGCAGCCAAGATCATCCGGGAGTGCAAGCCCTACGTTCAGGGTGTGCACATCATGGCTCTGGGCTGGGAGGCCAAGGTTCCCGAGCTGCTGAAGCAGGCAGGCATCTAACGCGTATACCACAAGGGCAGCCTTCGGGCTGCCCTTGTTTTTTGCTCATTTATCCGCTATAATATCCCCAAATGTGAAATGAGGTGAAGCCATGACCATCTACGTTTGTCTGGACGACTGGAACGGGATGCTCTTTAACCACCGCCGCCAGAGCCGGGATATGGCCGTGTTGCTGGACTTGGAACAACCGGTGTACATCGACGCCTTTTCGGAGAAGTTGTTTTTATCTTCGGAGATCCCTTATCGGCTGGCACCGGAGGAGCTGGAACAGATTCCGGAAGAAGGTGGATTCTTTCTGGAAGACATAGAACCGGAATCGGTTCTTCCCTTGGCAGACAAAGTGGTGATCTACCGCTGGAACCGGCATTATCCCGGGGATTTTTACTGGAATGTAGATCTGAAGGAGCAGGGCTTCACGCTGGAAAGCCAGTCCGAATTCCCGGGGAGATCCCATGAAACCATTACCAAGGAGGTCTATGTGAAATGAAAAAGCTGCTTGCGCTGCTGCTGTCTGCCCTGCTGGTGCTGGGACTGTGCGGCTGTGAAAAAGAAGAGGTAGACTTTGCTCTGGATGTGGCAGGCTCCGTACTGGAGCTGATCCAGAACCGTCAGGAAAATGCCACCGATTCCTCCGGGGAAGAAATTCCTGCCTTTTCGGAGGACGCCTATGTGGTGCTCAACGGCAATGTGCCCTTTTTCACGGAAGAAGAATACACCACAGAATCCTACGAATATTACAGTGATCTGGACGAGCTGGGCCGTTGCGGCATCACGGAAGCCTGCATTGGTGTGGATCTCATGCCCACGGAGGAACGGGGCGACATCGGCTCTGTGAAGCCCACGGGCTGGCATTCGGTGAAGTACGACATCGTGGACGGAAAATATCTGTACAACCGTTGCCATCTCATCGGTTTCCAGCTGGCGGGAGAGAATGCCAACAAGAAAAACCTCATCACCGGCACCCGGTACTTAAATATTGAGGGCATGCTCCCCTTTGAGAACATGGTGGCGGACTATGTGAAGGAAACGGAAAACCATGTACTCTACCGGGTGACTCCCATCTTCGAGGACGACGATCTGGTGGTCCAGGGAGTGGTCATGGAGGGTTGGTCGGTGGAAGATGAGGGGGACGGCATCTGCTTCTGTATTTTCGCCTACAACGCCCAGCCAGGCATCACCATCGACTATGCCACGGGAGACAGCTGGCTCAGCGAATAAACGAAAAACATCCCAGGCTTCTTCGGAAGCCTGGGATGTTTGTTTGATAGAAATCTCAGAACTGGGTGGGCTTGATGTGCCAGATCTCTTCGGCGTACTGACGAATGGTACGGTCGGAAGAGAACTTGGCAGCGGAGGCCACGTTCATCAGGCACTTCCGGCCGAAGGTCATCCGGTCGGCGTAGTCCCGGTTCACCTGGAGCTTGGCATCCACATAGGAAGCGTAGTCCAGCAACAGCCGGTACTGATCGGAATTGTTGCCCCACTCGATGAGCTGGTTGAACAGGTTCCGCAGACCGTCATCGGTGGGCACGGTTCCGTCCACCAGGGTGTTCAGTGCCCGGCGCAGGTCGGCATTAGTGTCGTAAATGCCGCGGGCCCAGTAGGTGCCCTTGCCCTCGTTGATCTGCTCCACGGTGTGGCCGAAGATATACTCGTTCTCCATACCGGCCTCCTGGGCGATTTCCACATTGGCGCCGTCCAGGGTACCCAGAGTCACAGCACCGTTGAGCATCAGCTTCATGTTGCCGGTGCCGGAAGCCTCGGTGCCGGCAGGAGAGATCTGCTCGGACACATCGGCAGCGGGGATGATATGCTCAGCATAGGAGCAGTTGTAGTTCTGGACGAAGACCACTTTCATCTTGTCAGCCACGGCAGGATCGTTGTTGATCATCCGGGCCACCCGGTTGATGTAGCGGATGACAGCCTTGGCATCGGCATAGCCGGGAGCGGACTTGGCGCCGAAGATGTAAGCGGTGGGCTGGAAGTCGGGCAGACGGCCCTCCTTCAGGCGGAAGTAGATATCCACAACAGCAATGATGTTCATCAGCTGCCGCTTGTACAGGTGCAGACGCTTGACCTGAACGTCGAACATGAAGTCGGGGTTCAGCATGACGCCTTCGTTCTTGGCGATGACGTGGCACAGCTGCTCCTTCTTCTGACGCTTGATGGCGTTGAACCGGGCGACGTTCTCATCGTTGACATGCTCCTTCAGGGCGCTGATCTTATCCAGATCCTTCAAGAAGTCCTCGCCGATGAGTTCCCGGACCATAGCGGTCAGTTCGGGGTTGCACAGACCCACCCAGCGTCGGGGGGTGATGCCATTGGTCTTGTTCTGGAAACGCTGGGGGAAGGCATGGTACCAATCCTTGAAGCAGTCATCCTTCAGGATCTGAGAGTGGATCTCCGCCACGCCATTGATATAAGTGCCCACATAAATGGACAGGTTTGCCATATGGGCGGTGTTGTCCTTGACGATGAACAGGTCAGGATGCTCCCACTTCAGCTTCTGGTCGATGCGGCAGATGATGTCCACGATTTCAGGCACCACGGAGCGCATCAGATCCAGAGGCCACTTCTCCAAAGCCTCAGCCATGACGGTGTGGTTGGTGTAGGAGAAGGTCTTCTGGGCCACGTTGAAGGCCTCGTCGAAGCTCATACCCTCCAGCATCAGCAGCCGGATCAGCTCAGGGATGGACATGGCAGGGTGGGTGTCGTTCAGCTGGACAGCGTAGTACTCGCCGAACTTGGACAGGTCATTGCCATGGGCCAGCTTGAAGGTCCGCAGCATATCCTGCAAAGAAGCGGAGGACAGGACGTACTGCTGCTTGATGCGCAGACGCTTACCGTCCCAGGTGGAGTCGTTGGGGTACAGGACACGGGTGATATCCTCCGCCTTGTTCTTGGCATCCAGAGCCCGCAGGTAGTCCTGATCGTTGAAGGCATTGAAGTTCAGCTCTTCCTCGGCCTCACACTGCCACAGACGCAGGGTGCCCACGTTGTTGGTGCCGTAGCCGATGACGGGAACATCATAGGGAACAGCCAGCACGGTGTGGTCAGGGAACTTGATGGTCACGGTGTGCTTATACCGGCGGTAGGACCAGGGATCACCGAACTTGGTCCAGTCGTCCGCCTTTTCCACCTGGTCGCCGTTAACGTTGAAGCTCTGCTTGAACAGGCCGAACTTGTAGCGCAGGCCATAGCCGGACAGGGGGATGTTGGTGGAAGCGGCGCTGTCCAGGAAGCAGGCAGCCAGACGGCCCAGACCGCCGTTGCCCAGAGCATCATCCTCGATGTCTTCCAGCACGGCCAGATCCACGCCCCGCTCAGCAAACAGCTGCTTCATTTCCTCCAGAATGCCCAGGTTGAACAGGTTGCTGTAAACCAGACGACCGATGAGGTACTCAGCAGAAATGTAGTAAGCCTTCCGCTCAGGCATGCGGGTCTTCTTGGCATGGCTCCAGTTGTCGGAGATGGCCATCATCACAGCCTGGCCCAGTGCTTCGTGAAGCTCTTCAGGGGTAGCTTCTTTCAGGGATACATCGTAAGTGTACTTCAGCTGGGCTTCCGTCCACTTCATGATATCACGGCAATTCACATTCATCTTTCCTTTGCTCTCCAATCTTAACGCAGTAAAAACTGCGATGGTTGTAATTTTGTTGCAGATGGCGGCGCAACATTTCCAAAAATAGGAAACGTTTCCAATATCTCTGTAACACACTTTATAAGAATACTTGTTTTTTATGCTTTTGTCAAGTAAAACCCGCCAAAAAGCCTTTGGGGAATCATACTTTTGGCAGAATATCCAGATTCTTCCCCAAAATTTCGGACATTAACCCGGAGGTTTTTCGGAATGCACAAAGTGGGGCTGAAAAAGATAAGCCTGTTTCCGGAAAGACATTCCGGAAACAGGCTGCGTTTTTTGCGGTAACTTACAGGAAAATATACTTCAGGATGAACAGCAGGCTCAGCACGTACATCAGGGGCTTGACCTTCTTGGCCTTGCCGGTGCAGGCGTTCAGAACCACATAGGAGATGATGCCCAGGCTGATACCCTCAGAAATGGAGTAGAACAGGGGCATGGCGATGATGGCGATGTAAGCGGGGATGGCCTCGCAGAGGTTGTCGTCATCAAAGCGGATCTCGGTAACAGAGCTGACCATCAGGAAGCCCACCATAATCAGTGCAGGAGCGGTAGCGAAGGAGGGAATGGTGGTGAACATGGGAGCAAACAGAGTGCTCAGCAGGAACAGTAGACCGGCAACCAGGGAGGTCAGGCCGGTACGGCCACCGGCGCCCACGCCGGAAGCAGATTCGACAAAGGTGGTGATGGTGGAGGTGCCCATGACAGCGCCCACAGTGGTGCCGATGGCGTCCGCCATCAGAGCGGGCTTGATGCCGGGCAGGGAGCCATCCTCCTCCAGCATATCGGCCTTGGTAGCCACGCCGATGAGGGTTCCCAGAGTATCAAACACGTCCACGAACAGGAAAGCGAAAACAACCACGACAAAGTCCAGAACCCGGACATTGGAGAAGTCCACGCTGAAGCACTGGCCGAAGGTCTCGCCCAGCTTGCTGAAGTCAGCAGAGATGAAGGAGGTGGGGATCAGGGAGTAGTAACCGGCATCGGGAGTGGGAACATAGATGCCGCACAGCTGGCACACGATGCCCAGACCCCAGGTAATGAGAATGCCCAGCAGGATGGAGCCGCGATAGTGCTTGGCATGGAGAATGGCGGTGATGAACACGCCCAGCAGAGCCAGCAATGCGCAGATACCGTGGGTGGAGAAGTTGTCAGTAAAGCTGGTGATGGTAACCAGGGTGGAGGAGTCCACAGCCAGACCGGCATTCTGCAGGCCGATGAAGGCGATGAACAGGCCAATGCCCACGGAAACGCCCCGCTTCAGGGTCAGGGGAATGGCATTGAAGATGGCTTCCCGGACGTTGGTCAGGGACAGCACGATGAAGATAATGCCCTCAACGAAGACGGCCAACAGCGCCACCTGCCAGGTGTAACCGAAGCCCAGGACAACGGTGTAAGCCAGGTAGGCATTCAGGCCCATACCTGCGGACAGGACGAAGGGCAGATTTGCCATCAGGGACATGCACAGGGTACCAACGAAGGAAGAGATTGCGGTGGCCAGCAGGACTGCGGTGGGATCCATGCCTGCATCGCCCAGGATGCTGGGGTTGACTGCCAGGATGTAAGCCATGGTCATAAAGGTCGTCAGACCTGCCATAACTTCCGTCTTGACATTGGTGCCGTGATCGGACAGCTTAAAAACTTTTTCCAACATTGTTTTCAACCTTTCTTATTTAATTGGTTTACCAAGACCATTCTAGCATCTTTACCAAAAAATGCAACTGCAAAAGAAAAATAATCCAAAGAATTTTGTGCAAAAACGCAGGAAAAAGGTACAAAACCCAGCAAAGCAAAAATATGCACAACCGCAGCGCTTTTTTCGCTCCGCCGCTTATGCACAATGCATCCTGTTTTCCATGCCCCCGCCGCAGCCAACCCTCTGCGGACGAAAAAAGACCCCGCCGAAATCGGCGGGGTCTTAGACAATTCACTTAGGCTTCCAGGTTCAGGCCGGTCTCCTTGGAGAAGACGTGGCAGACGTGGCCGGGGAAGTTGTACTTGACAGTGTTGCCCTGGGTCAGAGCAGCAACTTCGGCGCCGGTCATATTCATGGTGGAAACGACCATAACAACGTCGCGGCCCATAGAGGTGACGTGCAGGTGGACGGTGGAGCCCATCAGCTCGGACACGTCAACGGTGCCGTCGATGCCGGTGCCTTCCAGAGTGATGTGCTCAGGACGGACGCCCAGGACGATGTCCTGCTCGGCAACATTGTTCTTAGCCAGCTTCTCCTGCTTGTCGGCGGACAGTTCCACGGTCAGGCTGTCCAGCTTGACAGCGTACTTGCCGTTCTCCTTAACCAGCTTGGCATTCTCGAACAGGTTCATCTGAGGAGTGCCGATAAAGGTAGCAACGAACAGGTTGTAAGGATGGTTGAAGACCTCCTGAGGAGTGCCGATCTGCTGGATCTCGCCGTCCTTCATGATGACGATGCGGTCGCCCAGAGTCATAGCCTCGGTCTGGTCGTGGGTAACGTAAATGAAGGTGGTATTGATACGCTGACGCAGCTTGATGATCTCAGCACGCATCTGGTTACGCAGCTTGGCATCCAGGTTGGACAGGGGCTCGTCCATCAGCAGAACCTTGGGTTCGCGAACGATGGCGCGGCCGATGGCCACACGCTGACGCTGACCACCGGACAGAGCCTTGGGCTTACGGCCCAGGTACTGAGTGATGTCCAGGATCTCAGCAGCTTCCTTAACCTTGCGGTCAATCTCATCCTTGGGGGTCTTGCGCAGCTTCAGTGCGAAAGCGATGTTATCGTAAACGGTCATGTGGGGGTACAGAGCGTAGTTCTGGAAGACCATGGCGATATCACGGTCCTTGGGAGCCACGTCATTCACCAGCTTGTCGCCGATGTACAGCTCACCGCCGGAGATCTCTTCCAGACCGGCGACCATCCGCAGAGTGGTGGACTTACCACAGCCGGAGGGGCCAACCAGAACGATGAATTCCTTATCCGCGATGTCCAGGGAGAATTCCTGAACAGCGATAACGCCTTCATCGGTGATCTTCAGGTTGGTCTTCTTTTCGGGCTCGCCCTTCTTCTTTTTCTTCTTGGCGTCGTCGCCGTTGAAGGGATAGACCTTCTTGATGTTTCTCAGGGATACACTTGCCATACTTGTTTGACGCAGAACATACCTACCATTTTCGCGTATGTTCTCACAGGCCGCAAAGTAACCAATTTACGGCTGTATTACGACAGGTCTCCACACTGTCGCACCGCGCGCCGGGCGGAAATTCCTCCTTTATTTTTAGTGAACGCTGCCTATTTTGTGGAGTAGGCAGAATCCACCTGGATATGCCTATGATACCATATTTCAAAAGAGGGGGCAATGGTGAGTCCTTACAGTTTTATCCCAACATTTTTGGGCATTTTGCCCGTTACTTACCCTGTCCTTCCCAGAACGGCTCCGGTTTGTCGCAGTTCTGGCAGTTACCGCCGCAGGTTCTGGGTTTGAATTGCAGTTCCTGACTCTTAACGCTGACGGTGGTGCAGGGAGGAATGGAGTGGGTGATAAAGACGTTGGAGCCGATGACGCTGTCCCGTCCGATGACGGTGCCGCCACCCAAAATAGACGCACCGGCGTAAATGGTCACATTGTCCTCAATGGTGGGGTGCCGCTTCTTTCCCCGGAGGCTCTGACCGCCCCGGGTGGTCAGAGCACCCAGGGTCACACCCTGATACACCTTTACATGGTCACCGATGACGGTGGTCTCGCCGATGACGATACCTGTACCGTGGTCGATGAAGAAATATTTTCCGATGGTGGCACCGGGGTTGATATCGATGCCGGTGGTGGAGTGGGCGTGCTCCGTCATGATCCGGGGCAGCATGGGAACTCCCAGGGTATAGAGAATATGCGCCAGCCGGTACACCGTAATGGCATACAGTCCCGGATAGCAGAAGATGATCTCATCCACGCTGAAAGCCGCCGGGTCTCCGTCAAAGAAGGCTTCCACATCGGTCTGGGCCACGGCCCGGACGGCGGGAATGGCCCGGAAAAATTCCAGACTCAGCTGCTGTGCTTTTTCCTGGGCAGCTTCCTCCTCCAGGGTGCTCCGGTAGAGGATCAGCAGCTGCTTGTTCAGATTGTACATCACATCCTCAATGAGCATGGACAGATTGTGCCGGGCGTTATAGATCCGGTACTGCTTTTCCCGGGTAGCCCCGGGATAGACGATGCGCAGGAGCTTTCCGATCATGTCAATGATGATCTCTTTATCCGGATGGCAGAAGTGATCCAGTTTGTCGATGTCCCGCCCATGGCGGTAATCTTCCAGAATGGTATCCACAATGCCCTCAATTTGCTGTTCCATGGGAATCATATGGTGTCCCCCTTGTTAAGTGATTAGGAAAAGTTTAGCATAATCCCCAGGCAAAGTCAATTGACACAGAGCGATGGCAGGAGTATAATTTGCATAACAAAATCAAGGAGGTTCTCTGTATGGCAAATATTTTCACTTCTGTGTCCCAGCTCATTGGTCACACGCCCCTGCTGGAGCTGACCCATCTGGAGCAGGGGCTTCCCGCCCGGGTTCTGGTGAAACTGGAGGGCTGTAATCCCGCAGGCTCCGCCAAGGATCGAGTGGCCCTGAACATGATTCTGGACGCAGAGAACCGGGGCATTCTGAAACCCGGCAGCGTCATCATCGAGCCCACCTCCGGCAATACAGGCATCGGCCTGTGTGCCGTGGCCGCAGCCCGGGGCTATTCCTGCATCATCGTCATGCCGGACTCCATGAGCATGGAGCGCCGCCTGCTGATGACAGCCTATGGCGGAAAGCTGGTGCTGACCCCTGGCAAAGAGGGCATGGCCGGTGCCATTGCCAAAGCCGAGAAACTGGCAAAGGAAATTCCCGGCAGCTTCATCGCCGGGCAATTTGACAACCCTGCCAATCCGGAAGCCCACTACCGCACCACCGGTCCGGAGATCTGGGCGGATACTGACGGAACCGTGGATATTTTCGTAGCCGGTATCGGCACCGGCGGCACTGTCACCGGCACTGGCAGATTCCTGAAGGAGAAGAACCCCTCCGTGAAGATCGTCGGTGTGGAGCCTGCGGGCTCTCCCCTGCTGACCCAAGGTCACGCCGGCCCCCACGGCATCCAGGGCATTGGTGCCAATTTCGTTCCCTCCATTCTGGACAGAAGCATTCTGGACGAAGTGATCCCTGTCACCACGGTCCAGGCCTATGAGACCGGCCGCCGGATCGGTGCGGAGGAAGGCTACCTTGCCGGAATCTCCGGCGGTGCAGCGGTGTATGCCGCTCTGGAACTGGCCAAACGGGAAGAAAACCAGGAAAAAACCATCGTGGCCCTCCTGCCGGACTCCGGCGAACGGTATCTCACCACCCCCATGTATCAGGAATAACCGGAAACAACCAACCGGGCGGGCTGATTTCATAATCAGCCCGCCCGGTCCTTTTTCTCTGTATTTCCCTCATGCACCTCCCGGCAGCCCCAGAGCGGCCGTCACCAGAATCCCCACATTGTCCCGGTAGATCTTGCCAAACTGGTCTAGAGACAGAGGATTTTCTCCCTGTCCGCATTCGATGGTGAAACCGGGCCGCCGCCAGTCCTGAATGAACCAGTCTTTGTATCCGGCAAAGCTGGATTCGTAGGGAGTATCCTCCAGGGCATAGCCGCTGAGCCGGGCAAATTCCTCTCCCAGCTCCCTTGCCCCCTCCACGAAATAGTCCCGGAACTGCCAGTAGATCACTTCCCCCTGGGTGTGATAGGCCAGCACCAGCGCCGGGTCGATTTGGGCAGTGTATTCCGCCAGAGCCCGGCTTTCCCGCTGGTTCAGCGGAGCCCGACCCACATAATCCCGGGGAGCGGGCCGGGTGAAGCCCTGGGAAAACTTGATTTCTCTGGCCTGCAACCATCCAGCAGGATATTGCAGATTCAGATCCACCCCCAGAAGATTGGCCTTCCAGCCGGAGGGGAAGGGAATTGCGGGATAATGGTCTGCAATGTTTCGGGCGGCGGCATACTCCCGGGTGTTCTCTCCAATGACCCCGGCGACCAGATCCACCCCATCCGGGTCCACCATGGGCACCAGATGGATGGTGGCATACTGAAAAACAGTATTTCCCGGCACACCGTAAATATTCCCGCCGGTCTGCTGCGTTCGAGCCAGTTCTTCGGCAAATTTCAGCAGCAGTGTGGCGGTGATCCCCTCATTGGCGTGGTGGGCAGCGCTGAAGATCACCTGCCGCTCCCCTTCTCCCAGCACCAGCGCCCACACCGGCCGGCCATACGCTGTTTTCGTCAGCTCCCGCAGCCGCAGGGTGGGATAGGCTTGGGTAAGGGCCTTCAGGCAGCGTTCACACAGCCCGGAAGTCATCGGTACATCCGTTGGCACGATAGGCAAATACATCACCTCCCGGCAAGCCTATGCAGCAGTCCCTGAAAACATACCTTTCCTGTGCCGCAATCGTATCCCGGTCTTGCTTTTTGCCGGGTATTGGGTTATAATCAAGGCAGAAATCAAAATTAACCAGGAGGATAACCCCATGGAAAACGAAAACCTGATCCCCGAAGAAGAGGAAGAAGTCAGCATTCTGACCCTCACCGATGAGAACGGTGTGGATACCAACTTTGAATATCTGGACTGCATCGAGTACGAAGGCACCGAATATCTGGTGCTGCTGCCCGAAGAAGACGAGTCCGGCGAGCTGGTGATCCTGGCCGTGGAGCCCGTGGACGAGGAGATCGAGAACTACCTGTCCGTGGAGGACGAGAACGTGCTGAACGCCGTTTTCGCCATCTTCAAGGAAAAGTTCAAGGATGTTCTGGAATTTGAAGACTGATGCAGAAAAGCACGCCGAAAGGCGTGCTTTTTCTTATCTTCTCCCCAGAACTTTGGACAGGCTGTTGAAATAATCCAGGCTCTGCACGGAGCGGGAATAGGTAATCTTGTTGCTGACCAGAGAGGAAATGTAGTCTACATAGTCTTCGCTGACCGTTTCCCCATCTGCCGGGGTGAAAGTGCCGGACTTGGCTTCGTAGGTGCCCTTTTCCGTCTTCCAACTGTAGTCCGGCCAGAGAACCAGGCTCTGGGCATCGGAGAACACATCCCGCCCCACCAACAGCCGGGAGTCGTATTCCACGCCGAAGAGATTGGATACCGTGGGCAGAATGTCCAGACTGTAAACCGGGGTATCCACTTTCAGATCCATGCCTTCCAGGCAGCCACTCCAGATGATGAGGCTGTTGTGATCCCGGATGAACTGGTCGTAATCCTCCACCCCATAGAGCTCCCGGAGATAATCCGAGGTGTTCTGCCAGGTGGAGCTCCGCTCCAGCCCGTAGGGATAGTGATCGGTGGCCAGAACGATGACGGTGTCATCGGCGATGCCCGCTTCTTCCAGATAGCCGATGAGGGCTTCCATGGCAAATTCCAGCTCCAGCTGGGAAGCATAGTAGCACTTGACCGCTTCGGAAGCTTCCATATCCTCCACATAGTGGTAATTCTTCTTGGCCTGGAAATTTTCGTTTTGGGAATACATGCAGTGGCCGCTGACAGTCATGTAGTAGATGCTGAAGGGCTGGTTATCGATGTAATCGCCGATGGTGGCATCGATGAGCTGCTTGTCGCTTTCCGTCCAGACTGCATCCACTCCTTCCAAACCGCCATACTGGGCGATGAACTTGTCATAGCCCAAATGAACGTGGGTCTTGTTCCGGTCATAGAAATCGCAGAGGTGATTGTGGTAGGCGGCGGAAGAATAGCCCAGGTTCTGCAGCTGGTGCCCCATGGTCAAAAACAGATCCTGCTGAATGGCTTCCGACATGCACATGCCTCCGGTCACCGGCACCAGACCCACCAGATTGGAAAATTCTCCGGAGGTGGTGCTGGCACCCCAGGCGGGCTGGTAGTAGTCCGTAAACTGGATACCTTTGGTGGCCATGCGGTACAGCGTCGGTGTCCGTTCCGGGTCGATGACCTCGGAGGTAAAGGCCTCGGCGGTAATGAGGATCAGGTTCTTCCCTTCCAGCAGGCCGGTGTATTCATTTTTCTTCGTGGGAGTCAGGGAGTTTACATAACTATGCAGGGATGCAATGTTCCGGTTGGTTTCGGACGCAGCAAGGGCAGCAAAGTCAAAGGCAGCCATGACGTTGTCCCCGTAGACCACTTCCGGTGGTTCCGTTTCTTCCGGCACTTCCCCGGATTCCGTGGGAGCCGTAGGCTGCACCGGTGCTTCCACAAAGGCAGGCTGGTTGACGCCGCCGGAGGACTGGAAGGTTTCCAGCACCAGCGCCACATGAAGGCCAAAGCTGTTGGCAGCGGCATCGAATTCATACCGCTCCCGGAACCGGCGGATGTCCGGTGTCAGGGTCTGGACGGCCAGCAGCCCCAGTCCATAGCCCAGCAGGATCATGCCTGCCAGAAGGCAGCGCACCTTTTTGTTATCCTTGGGGCACTTGCACAGGAAACCGTAGGCGGCAATGGGGGCCAGTACCAGCACGATCCGCCACCAGTTGGCGGTGATCACAGTGATGACCTGCTGCATGTAATCCTGGGCAACACCGCCAGCACCACCGATCATCAGCTTGGGGGTCATAAAAGTCTGGTAGGAATCCCGGATGCAGTATTCTGCCATCCAGAACACGCTGATGATAAGGGCGATGGCAATGACCACCCCCTTCTTCCACTTTGCATTGGGAATGAAACTGGTGAGCAAGCCCAGCACGCCGCCGCAACCGGCAGCAAACAGGGCAACCGCCAGAAAACGGCCTAAGTGGAAGCTGTCCTGGATCCACAGGTGCAGCAAAATTTCGTTATAAATGGTCATTCCAGCCAGGAATGCCCAGCCGGGAATGGTTATGGTTCTTTTCTGTTTCATAGACGTTTCTTTCGTTAGGAGTTAGGAAGTTGTAGGGGCGGGTCTCCCGTCCCGTGTGCGAAGCACAAAGCCCTCCCAAAGGGGAAGGCTTTGCACTTTCCGATACCACCCGGTTCCATGTGGAATCATTCTGCATTTTGCACTTTGCATCACCGGGGGATGTTTACACAACACAAATCACTGTTTGTCGTTCGGTTTCGGGCCGGGATTGGGCTTGCGGCGGCGATGATTGGGGCGGCGGCGGGGAGGCTTTTTCTCCTGCTCACCGGCGGCTTCTTCGGGCCGCGGTTCCTTCGGCTCCCGTTTGGGCTTTTCCTGTCTGGGCTCTGGCTTTGCGCCGTCCTCGGTATTCCGGGGAGACTTCCGCCGGGGGCGGGGCGTCTTTTGCTCCTGGGGAACTTCCGGTGCCTTTTCCTGGGGATCCTCCACGATTTTTTCCGTGCTGTAGCGGAACCGGATGGGTTCCAGCAGGATCTTCTCTTCCTGAGGTTCCTTCCGCACCCGCTTGCCGTTGCCGGAAATGGGGGCAAGATCCGCCGGAATGGGGGGATCGTTCTTCTTGGCCTTGCCGCTGCGGAGCACCGCAATGTCGGCATTGGGGAAAACGGATACCGTCTCCGGGTTGGATTCCATCCGCACCTTCACCTGCTGGCGCAGCAGATTCACTTCCACCACGGTGCCCCGGCCTTCTGGGGTATCCACGAAGGAGTCCATTCTTGGGCTGTTGCGGATCAGATCCTCATAGGCATCCTGCTCATATTTCAGGCAGCACATCAGGCGGCCGCAGGTGCCGGAGATCTTGGTGGGATTCAGGCTCAGATTCTGGGTCTTGGCCATTTTGATGGACACAGGCTGGAAATCATCCAAAAATGTTGCACAGCAGAAGGGTCTGCCGCAAATGCCCAGACCGCCCACCATTTTCGCCTTGTCCCGGACTCCGATCTGACGCAGCTCAATGCGGGTGTGGAAGACGGAGGCCAGATTCTTCACCAGTTCCCGGAAGTCCACCCGCTCGTCGGCGGTGAAGTAGAACAGGATCTTGCTGCCATCAAAGGCCACTTCGGCGGAAACCAGCTGCATATCCAGCTGATGGTCAGCGATTTTTTGCAGGCAGACATCGTAGGCCCGCTTTTCCTTGGCCCGGTTTTCTGCCAAGATCTTTTCATCCTGGGCATTGGCAATGCGCAAAACTTTTCGCAGAGGGGCCACCACGTCTTTCTGGGGGATCCGGTGGTTGCCGCTGGCGCAGATGCCGAATTCCGCTCCCCGGGCGGTATCCATGATGACATGATCTCCGGGGTGGAGAGTTCTGCCATCGGGGTCAAAAAAGTAGATCTTCTGCCCCGGCCGGAACTGGATGTCTACGACCTCCACATCCTCCGGGGGCAGGTTGGTAATTTCTTCCATAGGTATTGCTCCTTCGTGTTTTCTTTAGAAAACAGTTGACAGTTGATAGTTGACAGTTATGGTATCCCCTTCGGGGATGATTTGAATTATGCTTATCCGCTTTTTCGCCAAAAAGCAGATCCCGCAAGGTAGCGGCATGTCATCCCGAGCGTAGTCGAGGGATCTACGCACTTTTGGAACCTTTGCGGTGAAATTGGTGCGAAGATCCCTCCATTCGCTTCGCTCAGTCGGGATGACATATCTTTTCTGTGTTATTTCAATAAATACGATTTGAATTATATCATTGGGCCTTGCCCGCTTAGCGCAACTCCCAGGCCAGCCAGCCGCAGACGGCGGCGGGGGAGACATTGCTTTGGGTATATTCCAGCGCCTGTTTCAGGGTCTGGACGCAGTGGTGCAGATCGCTGCCGGTGCGCATTTTTGCCAATTGTCTTGCCTGGGGGGTTAGGGCGTGGAGACCGCTGCGGCTGGTCAGGGCGCTTTCCAGCAGCTCCAGCCATTGCTGCAAGATTTCCGTCAGGGCATCCCGTTTCCATTTTTCCATGGGAGCCAGCACCTCCGTCAGCAGCAGTTCCTCTTTTTCCCCGATGGCCCGGAGAAAATCCTCCGTCTGAGGGGGCAGCGTGTCGCCGCCTTCCAGCAGTTGCCGGGCCTGCCCCAGAAATCCGCCGCTGCGGGCCATGGCAGCCCGGATATCCTCGGGGGTCGCGTCCGGAAAGTCCCGCGCAAGCTGCTTCTGCAAAATATCCTCCGGCAAGGGAAGCAGTTTCAGCTCCGTGCACCGGGAGCGGACCGTGGGCAGCAGTTTCTCCGGATTGTCCGTCAGCAGGAGAAAAACGCCGTATTTCGGCGGTTCTTCCAGCACCTTCAGCAGGGCGTTCTGCCCCGGGATCCCCATGTCCTGAGCTCTGGGAAAAAGATAGATCTTATGGTCAGCCTCGTTGGGCTGGATGTAAATATCCGCCCGGGCCTGACGGATCAGGTCCACGGTGACGGTTTTCTTCTCCGGATCGTCCACAGTGATATAGTCCGGGTGCATTCCGTCCTTCATTTTCCGGCAGGCTTCGCAAACACCGCAGGGCTTGTAGGTTCCCTGACACAAAATAGCCGTGGCCAGCTCCTTCGCCAGAGTATGTTTGCCGGAACCTTTCGGTCCGGAGATCAGATAGAAGTGGGAAATGCGGCCTTTGGCCAGACTTTCCGCCAGATTGTGTTTGAGTTGGTCGTTGCCAAGCAAGGCACCAAAGCCCATGGTTTCTCTCCTTACGATTCGTTTTGATTAGCCCCAGAGGTCAGACAACATGGGAATGATCTGCTTTTTCCGGCTCATGACCTTGGGCAGGAAAACCTGATTTTCCTTGGGGGTCTTGCTGAAGGCCTGCTGGATGGCTTCGTCGTCACCGACGTACAGGATCTGGGATCCTTCCATCAGCACATCGGTAAGCATCAGCAGCATCAAATCCAGCTGCTTTTTCTTGCTGTGCTTGCGCATGAGAGAGAGAAACTCATCCTTCCGGTTCAGCAGCATGGAGGAATCCACGCAGGTCAGCTGAGACACCGCCAGACCGTGACCGGCAATATGGAATTCCTTGTAGTCCGTGAACAGCACTTCCTCCGCCGTCTTGTGCTCCACGGAAGCGGAGAAGATCTCCTTACCCAGCTCGTCCAGAGAGATGTTGGCGATTCTCGCCATCCGCTCTGCCGTGCGGATATCCCGGGGAGTACAGGTGGGGGACTTGAACATAACGGTATCGGATAAAATAGCCGCCGCCATCATACCTGCCAGTCCTGCCGAAGGCATCAGACCCCGGTCCTGGAACATGCCGGCGATGATGGTATTGGTGGAGCCAACAGGTTCATTGCGGACGAAAATGGGGTTGCTGGTCTCAATATCCGCCAGACGGTGGTGATCGATGATCTCCAAGATCTCCGCCTGCTCCAGACCGGGGACGGACTGGCTGGCTTCATTGTGGTCAACCAATACGACCCGCTTTCTTCTGGGGCGCAGCAAATGGTACCGGGTCAGAATGCCCACGACCCGCTCCTGCTCGTCCAGAATGGGATAGCTGGGATGGCGGTATTTCAGCACAATTTCTTTGACATCCTCCACCCGCTCGTTCAGGTGGAAGGACACAATGCCCTGATTGCCGCAGATCCGACCCACGGGCGTGGACTGGAAAATCAGCCGGGAAGCCCGGAAGGCATCCAGGGGGGTGGAGATGATGCAAGTCTGGGTGGGGAACTCCCGAAGCTCCTGAGGCAGCTCCGCCTGACACAGGATCAGACAGTTCACGTTCATTTCCAGCGCCCGGCGGATCATCTCCGGCTGGTAGCCGCACAGGACGATGGAATCCTTGGTCTGAAACAGGAGATTTTCCTGATTCTGGGGCAGAGCAATGGTAATCTCACCGGAGATGGTGTCGGTGTTGTCACCGGCTTCGTTGAGGACCTTGCCTTCCAGCACGGACAGAACGTTAAACAGGGGCACATCTGTCAGGGTACCGGAGGCGATGCCGGACATGTTGTAGCTGGCAATATCCGTCCGGGACAAGATGCCGTACAAAGTACCATTTTCCCGGGCCACCGGCACGGCGGTGGTGCCAGGATACTGCTGGAACACATCCCAGGCCCGGTTGATGGTCACGCCGGTGTCCAAAATAGGGGGCTTATCAAATTCCAGATCCCGGACCTGATTGTACAGATCGGTGATCCGCGTAGGGGGACGGAAACCGAAGCGGTCCAGCACCACCCGGGTCTCGTCGGAGACCTGACCCAGGCAGGCTGCTTCGTACTCCCGGTCGCCGCAGGCATTGCGCAGAGCGGCATAGGAAATGGCGGCAACAATGGAATCCGTATCGGGATTCCGGTGTCCGGTGACATAAATGGGATCCATAAAACTTCCTCCAGAATTGGTTGTGCGGGCAAGAGTGGAGCGCTTCCGTAGGGCGGGGGTGCCACCGCCGTTTGCGACCGAAGGTCGCAAATCGCTTCCCCCGGGGGGGAAGCTGGCACGGCGTAAGCCGTGACTGAAGAGGAATGCGGGCGGAAATAGTATGGTTTCTGCGCTGTAACAGACTTCCTGCTAGGCGTAAGGTTTCGCCGTTCCTCTTCCGCCCCTTCGGGGCACCTTCCCCCCGGGGGAAGGGATTGCGCTTCGTGCGGGAGTCGATGCGCATCGATTGCCCATCTACAAAACGCTTCCCACTCTTGCTCAGTAATTTACAATACGAACGCTCAGCCAGTGATCTCCCCGGCGAGGCTTTGGGTGAACAATCGGGCGATCTGTTCCTGGTCGTAGCCCTGACCGATGGCCCACATGAGCTTGGTCATGGCAGCTTCCGAGGTCATGTCCCGGCCCTGAATGACCCCCAGTTCCAGCAGCTTGTTGCCCACCTGGTACACTTGCAGGTCAGCACTGTCATAAAGGCACTGGGTAGTAACCACCACACTGATGCCATCTTCCAGGCACCGGTGGATGCCCCGGAGGCCCTTGTGCAGCACCGTGACGCCGCCCAAACCGAAGGCTTCGATGACGATACCCCGGTAGCCCATGGCCGCCAGCATGTCGAAAACCGCAGGATTTAACCCCGGGGTCAGCTTCAGCAGGAAGACATTCTTGCTCATATCCGTACACAGCCGGGCAGGGCCGGTGGCTCTGGGCAGAACCTCCGGGTCGATCTCCAACCCCCGGTTGCTGACGGTGGCGGCATACCGGGCATTGACGCTTTCAAAGGCAGAGAATCCGGAAGCCCGGACTTTCACCGCCCGGCAGCCCAGCATCACCTTCCGGTCAAAGGCAAGAAACACACCGGGATGTCCCGCCGCTGCCATGGCGAAGGCAGTACGCAGATTGTCCGGCCCGTCAGAGAGCATATCCGCCAAAGGCAGCTGAGAACCGGTGAACACCACCGGTACGTCAATGTTCGGCAACATGTAGGTCACGGCGGAGGCGGTGTAAGCCATGGTATCGGTGCCGTGGGACACTACGATACCGTCAAAATCCCTCCGCTGCTCAAAAACACTTCGGGCAATGGTCTGCCATTCTTCCGGGCGGATGTTGGAAGAATCCAGACACATCACATCCCGGACGGTGATGGTATAATAGGTACGCAGCTGTTCCAGCTCCCGCTCCATCACGTCGGAGCGCTGGGGCTCCAGCCCTTCCCCGCCGGGAAGGGAAGCAATGGTGCCGCCAGTGGTCAACAGCAGGATCTTCTTTTTCTCAGGCATAGACATCCCTCATGTATCTAATATCGCATTTTTTATTATAGCCCCAAACCTCAAAAATAGCAACAAAAAAAGTCGGCAAAGCCGACAATGCGGGCAATGCCCGCAGATAATTTCGTGTACGACCCTGGTCAGTAGACCCACGTCATTGGGGATCACCCGATTTGCTCCCGGTTCGATGTGGCAACATTTTGCATTTCGGCTTCCGCAGGATATCCGAACAGAAATAGAAATGACCCTTGACTACTTCCGCCTTGCCATCAGCGAAATTTTAGTGTAGTCAAGGGTCATTTCTGTTCACTCTTGGTATCTAACATCTTGGTTACCTCCGCATTCTGCAGATTGACGATTCCCCTCGATCCGGTTGCTCTTCCAGATTTCTTATTCTTTTCTTTCAGTCCCTTGAGCGGGATGCGCATATAAGCAGGAGGGGTTCTGATCGTAAGGATCGTCTTGCGGTTCTCTGTCCGGTTGTCGTGACCGCCCATAGATCAACATTCGTGTTTGCTTACTTCTGATTTTTTGACTTTCTCCGTCTTACCTTCAAAATTTTGCTCTACGATTTGTTTCCTTCACCTGACGTACAAAAATGTATTTTATGGATGGGCAGGTTCGGCAGATCCTGGATGGAACCGGAAAGAGGTATTTCCCATAAGGGTTATTCCTCTTTGTGACTATAGGATATCACAAGAATCCGCCTTTTTCAAGCCGCAAAGTTAGCCAAAATGCCGGCACCTCCTTTGTACAGAACACAGATTTCCATGATAATGCCTTGACATTCTCCCATTTTCTTTGTTACAATGAAAGGGTAGTGTGCGCCCCCGGCAGGAAGAATTGCTTTCCGCCGGGGGGCGTTTTCTTTATCCATGCTGTTCCAGATAGATCAGCAGTACCGCAATATCCGAAGGGCTGACGCCGGAAATTCTCCCCGCCTGTCCGATGGACATGGGGCGGATCTGGGAGAGTTTTTCCTGGGCTTCCAGCCGCAGACCTACAATGCTGTGGTAGTCCAGATCGGCGGGCAGACGCCGGGATTCTTCCTTCTTGAATTCCGCCACCTGCTTTTCCTGCCGGGCCAGATAGCCGGCATATTTGATCTGGATTTCTACTTCCTCTGCCACGGCTTCAGACAGTTCCGGCCGTTCCGGATCGAAGGGAGCAATGTCGGCATAGGAAATCTGGGGGCGGCGCAGAAGGTCAGCCAGTCTTGCGGAATTGGCCACCGGAGCGGTGCCCTTTTCTTCCAGCATGGCATTCAGTTCCGGGGAAGCGGGAACACCGTTGCTTTCCAGCCGCCGGACTTCCCGGGCGATGGAAGCATACTTTTCCTCCACCTGGGCCAGCCGTTCCGGGGAGATCAGGCCGATCTCGGCACCGATTCTCGTCAAGCGCTGGTCAGCATTGTCCTGCCGGTGGAGCAGCCGGTATTCCGAGCGGCTGGTCATAATCCGGTAAGGTTCCTCCGTTCCCTTGGTCACCAGGTCGTCAATCAGCGTTCCGATGTAGCTGGTATCCCGGGTTAGGATGAAGGGATCTTTCCCCAGAATTTTCCGGGCGGCATTGACCCCCGCCACCAGTCCCTGCGCCGCCGCTTCTTCGTAGCCGGAAGTGCCGTTGAACTGACCGGCACCATACAATCCGGAAACCACCTTGGTTTCCAGCGTAGGCAGCAGCTGGGTGGGGTCGATGCACTCATATTCGATGGCATAGGCCGGGCGCATCATCTCCGCCTGCTCCAGTCCGGGGATGGTTCGCAACATGGCCAGCTGCACATCCTCCGGCAGGCTGGAAGAGAAACCCTGAATGTACATTTCCTCCGTATCCAGTCCGCAGGGCTCGATGAAGAGCTGATGGCGGTTTTTGTCCGCAAATCGGACGATCTTCGTCTCGATACTGGGGCAGTACCGGGGGCCCACACCGGAAATGGTGCCGTCATACATGGGGCTTCTGTGGAGATTCTCCCGGATAATGGCGTGGGTCAATTCATTGGTATAGGTCAGATAGCACACCGCCTCGTTATAAGGGCGATGTTCCGTCCGGAAGGAGAAGGGTTCCACCATCTCGTCTCCCGGCTGCAATTCCATTTTGGAAAAGTCGATGGAGCGGCGGTTCACCCGGGGTGGGGTACCGGTCTTGAATCTCCGGAGGGACAATCCCAGCTCCCGTAGATTATCTGCCAGACCCACACTGGGGTGCATCCCGTCCGGGCCGGAGGGGATGACACTTTCGCCGGTGATGATGGTGCTGTCCAAATAGGTGCCACTGGCGATGATAACGGCCTGGGCCTGATAAATGGCACCCAACTGGGTCAAAACCCCGGATACGGCACCGTTCTCCGTGAAAATCTTCACGATTTGCGCCTGTTTCAGTTCCAGATTTTCCTGCAATTCCAGAGCGTGCTTCATGTACTGCTGGTACTTCCGCCGGTCTGCCTGGGCCCGGAGGGAGTGCACAGCAGGGCCTTTGCCCCGGTTCAGCATCCGGTACTGAATGCAACTGTGATCCGCCGCCACACCCATTTCGCCCCCCAATGCGTCCAGCTCCCGGACAAGGTGCCCCTTGCCGGTGCCGCCGATGGCGGGGTTACAAGGCATATTGCCCACGGCATCCAGATTGATGGTAAACAGAATGGTATGCAGACCCAGCCGGGCAGCGGCCAGTGCCGCCTCAATCCCGGCGTGTCCTGCGCCGATGACGGCGACCTGACAAGTGCCTGCCTGATACGTGTTCATATTGGTTCACCTCGGTATTATTCGGCAGTCTCCTGAGTCTTCCTTTCTTCCTCAGGCAAAACGAAGGGCTTGCAGACCACCTCGCAACGGTTGATGGGGGTACCCAGACCGTGGAACTTTTCTTCGTAGCCGGTCATAATACCCACGATACCGTCCTTGTGCAGATCCCGGGTCAGGTTCTTCACTTCCAGACCGCAGGCGGCAAACTCCTCTACGGAGAACTCAAACAAGGGAGCGTTGTCGGTCTTGAAGTGGATCTCGCCACCTGCGCAGACTACCCGGCAGTACTTGTCCAGGAAGCCCCGGTGGGTCAGGCGGCGCTTGGCGTTCTTCTTCCGGGGCCAGGGGTCCGGGAAGTTGATAAACAGCCGGTCGATCTCTTCCCCGGCGAAGATGTCTTCCATGTTGGCAACATCCATATCAATGTAAAACACATTGGTCAGCCCCATAGCCTGGGCCTTCTCCATGGCCACCACCATAGCTTCCCGGCAGCGCTCCACGGCGATGAGCAGCACATCAGGGTTGGCCTGAGCGGTCTCAGCGGTGAACTTTCCCTTGCCGCAACCCACTTCCACCCACAGAGCGGTGGCATCGGGTTTCAAACTCCGCCAGTTACCCTTCAGGGCGGCAGGTTCCGGGATCCGGTAAGCGGCGCACTTCTCCATCCGGGGCTCCAGGTTCCGCATTCTACGCATTCTCATATCATAATTCCTCCAAAACGGGAATGTTTCCCATAATTTATCAGTATATCATTATAGCAGACACTTCCCTGCCCGTCAAACAAAATCCACAAAAACAACTGCGGATGGTTTTCGCCATCCGCAGTTGTCTTCATGTTGTTTCCTCGCTCACCAGATCCGCCAACGTCTTTCCGTCAAAAAAATCCGAGATCACCTGCTGAAATTCTTTCCACATGGGATAAGTGCGGCATTGCTTCTCCCGGGGGCAGGGTTTTGCCCCGCATTCCAGGCAGGCCACCGGCGCCAGATCCCCCTCCGTCAGCCGGAGGAGATCCCCTACCCGGCAATCTTCCGGGGATACCGTCAGCCGGTAGCCACCGGTTTTGCCTTGCAGACCCGCAATGATCCCGGCCCTGGTCAGCACCGGCAGGATCCGCTCCAGATACTTTAAGGACAGCTCCTGCCGCTGGGCGATCTCCTTCATGGGGATATAGCCCTCTTCCTGATGTTCTGCCAGGTCGATCAAAACCCGCAGGGCATACCGTCCTCTGGTGGAGATCATCATGGGTATTCCTCCTTTGTCATTTTGTCGCTACTGCGTCAAATCCCCGTTGCAGATCTGTCAGAATGTCGTCAATGTGTTCCGTACCGATGGACAGGCGGATGGTATTGGGCCGGATGCCCTGCTCTGCCAGTTCCTGCGGCGTCAGTTGGCTGTGGGTGGTGGTGGCCGGGTGGATCACCAGACTTTTCACATCCGCCACATTGGCCAGCAGAGAGAAAATCTCCAAATGGTCGATGAAGGCATGGGCTTCCTCCACCCCGCCCTTGATCTCAAAGGTGAAAATGGAGCCGCCGCCCTGGGGGAAGTAGGCTTCGTACAGCCCATGCTGGGGATGATCCGGCAAAGAGGGGTGGTTGACCTTCTCCACCAGGGGGTGATCCGCCAGAAATTCCACCACTTTTCGGGTGTTTTCGGCATGGCGATCCAGACGCAGGGACAATGTTTCCACCCCCTGCAACAGCAGGAAGGCGGCAAAAGGAGAAATCGTCGCCCCGGTATCCCGCAGCAGCACCGCCCGGACGTAGGTCACAAAGGCCACCGCTCCTGCGGCTTCCGTAAAGGTCACCCCGTGATAGCTGGGATTGGGCTGGGCAATGGCGGGATACTTCCCGGAAGCGGCCCAGTCAAATTTTCCGGAATCCACCAGGATGCCGCCCAACGTGGTGCCATGTCCCCCCAGAAATTTGGTAGCCGAGTGAACCACGATATCCGCCCCGTGCTCGATGGGCCGGATCCAGTAGGGTGTGCCAAAAGTATTGTCCACCACCAACGGCAAACCGTGACGGTGGGCAAGCTTCGCCAGCGCATCAATATCCGGAATGTCACAGTTGGGATTTCCCAAAGTCTCGATATAGATGGCCCGGGTATTTTCCTGAATGGCAGCTTCCACTTCGGTCAGGTCGTGGATATCCACAAAAGTAGCGGTGATGCCAAGGCCAGGCAACGTGTGGGCCAGCAGATTATAGCTGCCGCCGTAGATGGTTTTCTGAGCCACAAAATGCCCGCCGTTCTGCCCCAGGGCTTCCAACGTATAAGTAATGGCCGCTGCACCGGAAGCCAGGGCCAAAGCCGCCACGCCCCCTTCCAGCGCAGCGATGCGCTTTTCCAAAACCTCCTGGGTGGAGTTGGTCAGGCGGCCGTAGATATTTCCCGCATCCGTCAAACCGAACCGGGCTGCCGCCTGGGCGCAGTCCTGGAATACATAGGAGGTGGTTGCATAAATGGGCACCGCCCGGGCGCCGGTGGCGGGATCGGGATTTTCCTGCCCCACATGGAGCTGTAAGGTTTCAAAATGATAAGACATAACGCAATTTCCTTTCGTATATTCAGAATGTGGTTGGGTTTTCATCTCCCGTCACATTCGTCCGAACCGGAAATTGGCCCTGACCAGCTGTTCAAAATGGTTTTTCACGGCCATCCACCCTTTCCAAGGCAGCGCATAAAACCTACCTCTCAAGTTGGTTTTAAGAATACCACAAAACTTCCCCCCTGTCAACAGGAAATTACATTTGGGAAAATAGAATATTCCTCCCACTTCCTGTAGTCGACAAAACTGTGCATCCGATTGATTGCAAAAAAGTTTACAGTTTCCTATTATTGCGTTAAAATCTTCCGCTTAGGATATAAGAAAAGAAAGGAATGATTTTTATGGCATATTGTCAAAATTGCGGCGGAGAGATCCCATCCGGTGCCAATTTCTGCCCCAACTGTGGCAGTGCAGCAGCAACTTCCACAGCCCAACCGGTCAACAACACCACATCGGATACCACCAAAGCGGTGCTGACTGCTGCCGGAGCCGCTGCGGGTATTTCTCTTCTGGGCAATATGCTGAGCAGAAGCCGCAGACACCGCAGAATGCCGCCACCTCCCAGCCCCATGGGCGGTCCCGGCCCTATGGGTGGCCCCGGTCCCATGGGCGGCCACGGCAGAGGTCCCGGCGGCCCCCACGGCAGATAAAACAAACACACACCGATTGCCCCACAAACAGGGCAACCGGTGTGTGTTGCTTCCGGAAAGGGGCTGCAAAACAAGAGCACTTCTCAGAATGACTCTGAGAAGTGCTCTTGTTATTATTCGGTATTTGCCTTAGTCCATGGGTTTCATTGTCGGGAACAGGATGACTTCCCGGATGGTGTCGGCGCCGGTGAAGAGCATTACGGCACGGTCGATGCCCATGCCCATGCCGCCCGTGGGAGGCATACCGTACTCCATGGCGTTGAGGAAATCCTCGTCCAGCATCTCGGTTTCGTCATCGCCACGCTCCCGCTGCTCCACCTGCTTCATGAAACGCGCCCGCTGGTCGATGGGGTCGTTCAGCTCGGAGTAGGCGTTGCCCATCTCGCTGCGGCAGATGAAGAACTCGAAACGCTCCGTCAAACGGGGATCCTCGGGGGAACGCTTGGTCAGAGGAGACACTTCCACAGGATACATGGTGATGAAGGTGGGCTGCACCAGATGCTCTTCCACCTTCTGGTCGAAGGTAGCATACAGGGCGTTGCCCCAGGTCTTCTCGGCGGCGTCAGCCAGCTCGACGCCGATGGAAGCGGCAGCGGCCACGGCCTCAGCGTCATCGGTGATGGCACCAAAGTCGATACCGGCGTACTGCTTGACGGCTTCCACCATGGTCAGCCGGGGCCAGCCGGGGGTCAGGTCGATCTTCTCACCCATCCACTCCAGCTCATAGGTGCCCAGGTACTTCTGAGCGAAGGTAGTGAACACGCCTTCAGCGATGTCCATCATATCGTGGAAGTCGGCATAAGCCTGATACAGCTCCACAGAGGTGAATTCCGGGTTGTGCTTGGGGTCCATACCTTCGTTGCGGAAGATACGGCCGATCTCATACACCCGATCCATGCCGCCGATGATGAGCCGCTTCAGGGGCAGTTCAGTGGCGATGCGCATGTACATGTCGATGTCCAGGGTGTTGTGATGGGTGACGAAAGGACGGGCAGAAGCACCACCGGCGATGGTGTTCAGCACCGGGGTCTCCACTTCGATGTAGCCCATGTTGTCCAGGTAATCCCGCAGGTGCTTGATGAAGCGGGAGCGGGTGACAAAGTTCTGCTTGACTTCGGGGTTCACCATCAGGTCAACATAACGCTGACGGAAACGGATCTCCTTGTCGGTCAGGCCATGGAACTTGTTGGGCAGGGGCAGCAGGGACTTGCTCAGCAGGGTGACGGACTTGGCACGGATGGAAATTTCCTCAGTCTTGGTCTTGAAGACGGCACCTTCCACACCCAGAATGTCGCCGATGTCCAGCTTCTTGAACCGGGCATACTCTTCTTCGCCCAGCTCGTCGATCTTGACGAACAGCTGGATCCGGCCGGAGCAGTCCTGCAGGTCGCAGAACATGACCTTGCCCTGGCCACGCTTGCTCATCAGACGGCCGGCAACTTTGACGATCTGCTCTTCATAGCGGTCGTAGTCGGCCTTGATGGCGGCGGAGTCGGCGTTGAAGTCGAACTTGGTCTGCTGGAAGGGATCACGGCCTTCGGCCTGGAGAGCCGCCAGCTTCTCCCGGCGGATCTGCATCTGGTCGTTGAGGGACAGCTCGGGCTGCGGTACAAACTTTGCCATGCTTAGCCCTCCCGGGAAACGCTGACCACGGTCATGGAGAAAGAACCAGCCGGGGCGTTGACGGTGAACTTCTCACCCTTGCCCTTGCCCACGATGGCACGGCCGAAGGGGGAGTCATCGGAGAGCTTGCCCTCCATGGGGTTGGCTTCCTGAGAACCGGTGATGCGGTAGGTGAATTCCTGACCCTGCTCGTTGTGGACCACCACGGTGCAGCCCAGACCCACACGGCCGGTGGCTTCGTTCTCGTCCTCGATGATAACGGCGTGGGACAGGATATCTTCGATTTCGGCAATGCGGCCATAGAGCTTTGCCTGCTCGTTCTTGGCGGCATCGTACTCGGAGTTTTCGGACAAGTCGCCGTAGGAGCGGGCTTCTGCGATCATAGCCGCAACTTCCCGTTCCCGGGTGGTCTTCAGATAATTCAGTTCCTTTTCCAGATCAGCCAGACGCAGGCTTGTAATTTTGTATTCCTTAGCCATATTCAAAAATCCTTTCTTGGGTATAATATTCCATAATCTTAAACATTATAGTGGATTTTCCCCCAGCCGTCAAGAGTTTTGAAAGGGGACAGAAAAATAAAGTTGCCAGCTGACCATCGCAAGGGAGAAACCCAATGGTATACCAGCTTTCCCCCCTCGCAATGGTCAGCGGCCTCTGCCCGCAAAAAGAGGAAGGCGTTGCCTTCCTCTTTTTCTGTCACTCCAGCTCAAATGCGCCGGTGTAGAGCTTGTAGTAGGTGCCCTTCTGGGCGATGAGTTCGTCATGGGTACCCCGCTCGATGATGTGGCCATGGTCTAGGACCATGATGCAGTCAGAGTTCATAATGGTACTCAGCCGGTGGGCAATGACGAAGACCGTCCGGCCCTTCATCAGGGCATCCATGCCGTCCTGCACCAGACGCTCGGTGCGGGTATCGATGGAGGAGGTGGCTTCGTCCAGGATCATCACCGGGGGATCTGCCACAGCAGCCCGGGCAATGGCAATGAGCTGCCGCTGACCCTGAGACAGGCTGGCACCGTTGCCGGTGAGCTCCGTATCATATCCCTTGGGCAGACGGGTAATAAAATCGTGGGCATTGGCCAGCTTTGCTGCCCGGATGCACTCTTCATCGGTGGCATCCAGTTTGCCGTAGCGGATATTTTCCATCACCGTGCCGGTGAACAGATTGGTCTCCTGCAACACGACACCCAGAGACCGCCGCAGATCGGCTTTGCAGATCTTGTTGATGTTGATGCCATCGTAGCGGATCTTGCCATCCTCAATGTCATAGAACCGGTTGATGAGGTTGGTGATGGTGGTCTTACCGGCACCGGTGGCACCGACGAAGGCGATCTTCTCGCCGGGATGGGCATAGAGGGTCACATCGTGGAGCACCGTCTTTTCCGGCACATAGCCAAAGTCCACATTGAACATGGTAATGTCGCCCTTCAGCTCGGTGTAGGTAGTGGTGTCGTCTGCCTTGTGGTAGTGCTTCCAGGCCCAGCGACTGGTGCGCTTTTCACTTTCGGTGATGGTGCCGTCGGCAGCAACTTCCGCATTGACCAGGGTAACATAGCCCTCGTCCTGCTCCGGCTGTTCATCCATCAGGGCGAAGATCCGCTCGGCACCGGCCAGTGCCATGACGATGGCATTGATCTGGTTGGAGATCTGGGAAATGGGCTGGTTGAAGCTCCGGGACAGGACCATGAAGGCCATCAGGCTGCCCAGGGTCAGCAGGCTGCCATCGGACTTGATGCAGATCAGGCCGCCGAAAATCGCCAGAATGCCGTACTGGATGTAGCCCAGGTTGTTGTTGATGGGGCCCAGCATGTTGGAGAACTTGCCGGCGTTGAAGGCATTGCGCTGGAGCTGATCGTTGATCTCGTCAAACTCCTGCTTGCAGACTTCCTCGTGGTTGAAGATCTTGACCACCTTCTGGCCGGAGATCATTTCCTCAATGTAACCGTTGACCGCACCCAGAGACCGCTGCTGGCCGATGAAGAACTTGGCGGACTTGCCGGCCAGAACCTTGGTGGTGAACACCACAGCGGAAACGGTGAAGGCCATGACGATGGTCAGCAGCCAGGAGGTATCCAGCAGGTTATACAGCACCACGATCAGGGTGACAATGGAAGAAACACACTGGGGGATGGACTGGGAGATCACCTGCCGCAGGGTATCGATATCGCTGGTGTACCGGGACATAATGTCGCCGGCGGGATGGGAGTCAAAGTAGCGCAGGGGGAGCCGCTGCATTTTGGTGAACATCTCGTCCCGGATGATCTTCTGTACGCCCTGGGTCACGCCCACCATCAGGTACTGGAACAGGAAGTTGGCCAGGATGCCCACGGCGAAGATGCAGGCCATTTTCAGAAGGTATCCCAGCAGCGGCGCATAGTCCGTGCTGCCGGAGGCCACCATGGGCAGGATGTAATCATCCACCAGCGGTCCCAGGGCCTTGCTGCCCTGAGCCTGTGCCACAGAACTGAGAATGATGCACAGGAACACGAAAGCCAAAATGGGCGCATAGGGCTTCATATAGCCCAGGAGCCGCAGGAGGGTCTTTTTCGGATTGGCCGCCTTCCGGCCGTCACCGCGCATTTTTACAGGAGGCATTATTCCACACTTCCTTTCTGCTGAGATTCGTAAATGCCCCGGTAGAAGGGGGACTTTTCCATCAGTTCTTCATGGTTGCCCACGCAGGCCACCTGGCCGTTTTCCATGACCACGATGATGTCGGAATCCTGAATGGAAGAAATCCGCTGGGCGATGATGAGCTTGGTGGTGCCGGGGATCTCTTCCCGGAAGGCCTTCCGGATGGAGGCATCGGTGGCGGTATCCACAGCGGAGGTAGAGTCGTCCAGGATCAGAATCTTGGGGTTCTTCAGCAGAGCCCGGGCGATACACAGCCGCTGCTTCTGGCCGCCGGAAACATTGGTACCACCCTGTTCGATGTGGTGGTCATAGCCTTCCGGGAAGGCCATGATGAAATCATGGGCGCAGGCCAGCTTACAGGCGTGGATCAGCTCTTCATCGGTGGCATCGGCATTGCCCCAGCGGAGGTTTTCCTTGATGGTACCGGAGAACAGGGTGTTCTTCTGCAGCACCATGGCCACGTTATCCCGGAGGACTTCCAGATCATATTCCCGCACGTCCCGGCCGCCCACTTTCAGGCTGCCTTCGGTAACGTCGTACAGACGGGGAACCAGCTGGACCAGGGTGGTCTTGGCGGAACCAGTGGCACCCAGAATGCCCACGGTGGCACCGGAGGGAATGTGCAGGTTAACTTCCTTCAATGCCCGGTGCTGGGCTGTTTCGGAATAGCGGAAGGAGACATTTTCAAAGTCGATGGAGCCATCTGCCACTTCCTTCACAGCGTTTTCCGGAGAGGTCAGGTTGGGCTCTTCCACCAGAATCTCATAGCACCGGTGCAGGGGGGCCCGGGACATGATGACCATGACGAAAACCATGGACAGCATCATCAAGCTGGAGAGGATCTGGGTGGTGTAGGTGAACATGGAACTGAGCTCGCCGGTGGTCAGACCGAAGGCCGCATTGTTGCCGGACTGAACAACCAAATGGGCACCCACCCAGGAGATCACCAGAATGCACACATAGACCGTGGTCTGCATAGCCGGGGAATTCAGGGCCAGAATATGCTCTGCCTTGCAGAAATCCTTGTAAATGGTCTGGGAAATGGCGGTGAATTTGTCCACTTCCTTGTCTTCCCGGACGAAGGATTTCACCACCCGGACACCGTGGATGTTTTCCTGCACCACGTTGTTCAGCTTATCATAGGTCTGGAACACCCGGTCAAAAATCTTGAAAACCATGGGCACGATTCCCAGCAGCACCGCCGCCAGAATGGGGATGGCCACGAAGTACACAGTGCTGAGCTTGGGGCTGATCCGCAGGGAGGACACCATGGCAAGGATCAGCATCATGGGGCACCGGATGGCCATACGGATGGACATCTGGAAGGCATTCTGCAACGATGCCACGTCCGAGGTCAGACGGGTAACGATGGATGCGGTGGAGAATTTGTCAATATTGGCAAAGCTGAAATTCTGCACGTTGTAGTACATATCATGGCGCAGATTCCGGGCAAAGCCGGTACCGGCCTTGGCAGCAAAAGTAGCAGAGCATACGCCGAACAGTAACGATGCCACGGCGCAGAGCATCAGCAGCAGTGCCTTGGAAAGCACCACGCCCATGTCACCGGCTGCAATGCCGTAGTCGTACAAATCCGCCATGACCAGCGGGATCAGCACTTCCATGGTCACCTCGCCGATCATGCACAGGGGACTCAGCAGGGCTGCCCACTTGTATTCCCGAATACATTGGGCCAAACGTTTTATCATGGATTGGTTTCCTCCTTCTGTTTTCTGGGGCAGGGATTCCCGCCCATATTGGCAATGGCCCGGTGCAGCAGGGAGGCAAACTGCTCCCGCTCCTCCGGGGTAAAGCCTTCTACAATTTTTTCTTCGTTCCGGGTAATGGTCTGATGCATCAGATCCTGACACTCCTGCCCTTTGGGGAGCACATAGATCCGCTTACACCGGCGGTCATTGGGATCCGGCCGCAACTCCACAAAGCCCTTCTGTTCCAGTCGGGACAGAAGGCCCGAAACTGTGGGGTGGCTCAGGTGGAACTCCCCTTCCAGATCCCGGGGGCAGGGCGCTTCTTTGGCATGGTCCAGAAAACCCATGATGTGCCCCTGTGCCGCTGTCAGCTCCAGCGTATCCAGCGCATTGGTCATGGACTGGTCCACACACCAGTGCAGCACCCGCAACAAATGTCCATAGTGATATCGCAGAACATTCACCTCCAGCTCAAAACGTAGCAAGCTACGCATTATTCTAGCATGTTCTGTGCCATCATGCAAGAGGGTCGGTAAAATTTAACAGTTCCGTAAAAAAGTATCCCGCACGCCAGGTTGCGCATACTATGGCAGAGGTGAATGCCACATGAAAAAAGACGAAAAGCAGCCCACCCCCTGGGAAACTGTAGACCCCAAGCCTCCTGTGATCCATTCCGGACATTTGGAAAACCAGGTGCGCAATTAAATGCAGAAGGACGATCTTACCGATCGTCCTTCTTGATTCTCATTCTCTCCCCAAACCGCCGGATCAGATCCCGGTAGAACACCACACACTGGCCGATGCTGTCGATGCCAATGTATTCATTGGCGTTATGCACCGTAGCAAACTGTTCTTTGCTCAAGTCGATGGGGGCGAAGCGGAGGATATTATCCGCCACATCGGTGAACCGCCGGGCATCGGTGCCTGCGGTGAGGAGGAAGGGCGCAACCACCACATCCGGGAAGTTTTCCTGCACCAACTCCTCCACCATCCGGTAAGCAGGGCCGTTAAAGTCCGTGGGCTGGCAATAATCCCGCTCGATTTCTTCTATCGTGACACCGTATTTTTTTCCGATTTCCCGGATCTTCTCCAATCCGGCGTAAAGGTCCTCCTCCCGGACACAGCGCAGGAACATGGTGGTTTCCGCCTGCTTTGCCCGGATCTGGGGATCCTCTGCGCATCCCGCCTGCAAGGTGGTGAAGCTGACCTGGGTGGACAACATGGGCGCTGCTGCCGGAATCCCCATCATAATTTTCTTGATAACAGGAGCAAACAGGGTCATGTTGCCAAACAGCACGTTCATGGGGAAGGCCATGTAAGGGGCATGACGCTCAAAGGTAGCCTTTACCTCCGGACAGAAGTGACCCTGGTAGATCTTGCTGCGCTGGGCGGCCACTGCGTGAATAAAGCCCGTAAGCCGCTCCACGGCACTGTCGTTGCTGCCACCAAAGCCGCCGTGACCTTTGGTGTCCATGCTGGCGGTGCAACGGTAGAGATGGCGGCTCTTTTCATGGACGGCGATGACGGCACTTTTGGCGGTAACTCCGGGGATCTGGCCTTCCGTAATGGCGCCGCCTTCATCCATGACAAGGTCAAAGTGGATCCCCTTTTCTTTGAAATATTGGGTTGCCAGCACCATGCCATCGCCGCAAACTTCCTCATTGTTGGACGAACCGATATACAGGTCGAATCCCTCGGGCTGGAAGCCTTCTGCCAGCAGTTCTTCACAGGCCTGAAGCTCCGCAAACAGGGGCGTTTTGGTATCGATGGTGCCACGGCCATAGAGATAGCCGTCCTTTTCTACCGGTTGGAAGGGATCGGTATCCCAGCCCTCTCCCCCATCCACCACATCGTGGTGGGACATGAGCAGCAGATTCTTCGTGGCATGTTTGCCCCTGACAACGTAGAAGAAGCACCCGCCGCCAAAGGTCAGCTTTTCCGCTTTCGCTGTCAGATTGGGCAGCAGCTTGTCTAGCTCTCCATAGAACTTCCGGAATTCGGATTCATTTTCTCCGTTTCTCGTCCAGACAGTCTTGCAGGCGATGAGCCGGGAGAGTTTTTTTCCATATTCTGCCTGCCGCTCCGGGGATACTCCCTTTCGGTTGGATTCCGGCTGCAACGTTTTCATTGGGCATTCTCCTTTGCATGGTCAATGTAATCCGTGACGCTCTTTTCATCATAGAGCAGGAAGAAGATCAGGGAAATCAGGCTAAAAGCTCCGGCAAATACGCCGGTGAGCTTCACCCCCAGCATGCCCACGGACTCCCCGGCGGGAGCCCCGATGGCCAGCACGCTGGACACCACCATCATAGCCAGAGAGTAGGCGATCTTCTCGATGAAGGTCTTGGTTGCGGAGAAGAATCCTTCCCGGTTCACTCCGTTTTCCAGACTGTCTTTCTGGATGATGTCGGACATGCAGGACTGGGGCAGAATATTGATGGCGGCGAAGGGGAAGGCCACTACCAGCCCCATGGCAAGGCCCAGCAGCAGTTCATGCCCCGCCACCAGAGCTGCCAGCTTATCTCCAAAGAAAATGAAACAGAACACGATGGTGAAGATCACACTGGCTCCCACCAGCATGGATTTCTTGCCGTAGATCTTACTGGACCGCACGATCATGGGGAACAGACACAGGGCTGCGGCAATACTCACCAGCATCACCAGGAAGGACTGGCTCTCCGGCACATTCAGCAGCATGGTGATGTAATAGAGCATTGCCGTCTGGAAGAAGGCCATGGACAGATAGCTGAACAGGTCACCGGCGAAAAAGGTCACAAAGCTCTTATTCCGGAAAATGGTCTTGGCCGACACCAGCAGGGACTGCTGGGGCCGGACGTTGGCGGTGACATAATCCTTCTCCCGGAAGGCGGTGGCTCCCAGCAGGACACACACCAGGCCAATGGCGGCGAAAATCGCAAACACGATCCGCCAGGACCACAGGGCACTGACCCCCATATCCTTAATGAGATTCACAAACAGGGTCGCCGCGTACATAAAGGAGCTGGAACCCATGAAAAAAGCGGTGCTGATGCCATAATAGGCCACCCGGTCTTTGGCATCGGGAATGACCTCCGGGATCAGGGCATTCCGGGGGATGAAGAAGAAGGTGTAAGCGGTATAATAGGCCACCAAAAAGAACCCCACCCAGATGGCGTTGGCCACACTTCCATTTTGGAAGGGCGCCATAAAGATCATCAGCACCGACAACGCATAAGGCACAGCGGCATATTTCAGGAAGGGCATTCTCCGTCCCTCCGGATGGGTGCAGCGGTCGGACAGGGATGCCACCCAGGGATCCGTTACCGCATCGATGATTTTTCCCAATGCTGTCAGCAGCGCCATAACGGTGAGAAATCCAAAGAGTTTGTTCTGTGGCAGCAGATTGGGCAGTCCGCTCTTCACCGTGGGCTGGAAAAAGTACAGTAGATAGTTGCCGATCATGCCGTTAAACAATCCCTTGGCAACGTCGGACAGGCAGTAGCGGATCATCTTCCGCCGGGGCAGCGTCTGGTTCATGGCTTTCTCCTCTTTCTAACGATACTTAACGCCAGTATACCATGGTTTCCCGCTCCCCGCAACCCAATTCCATGCAGCAAAAAGCCCACCCTCATTCGAAGGTGGGTCTTTCGGCTGTTGCCAGGGCTTCCTCTTCGGTGATCCTCTCACAGAAGGCCACCACCCGGGTCTCGCCGCCGGGGGTGCAGGTGTAGAGCACCAGAGGATAGGAACTGCCATACACCACCTCGGATTTTGTGGGATCCAGGGTGATAATTTCGGCAATGGCGTAGAAATTCTCGATGCCATCCATGTCCGTGAAGGTGACGATGGAGCCAATGGGCAGTGTTTTCAGCTTTCCAAAATGGGTGGAATAGTTATGGGCGGCGATGATGAGATCCTCCGCCCGGGAGGAGCCGAATTCACGGCATGGGGAAATTTGCAGGTTCGGGTAGCTCCACTGGGCCTGCACCGGCAGTTTCATCTCCAGCTCCCAGAATTCCAGATACCCCACATAATCGTGGCCATCGATGGTCACCACCGGCAGTTCCGGGTCGAGGGTTTCCTCGGGAACGGTCTCACTGGGTTCCAAAATCGCTTCCATTTCCAGCATCAGGCGCTCGGACGCCTGACCGGCCCGGTGGTCTTCCCACCGGTTATAGGCAAACAGGAGCAGTGCCGAGGAAATCAGCACCACTCCCGCTGCGATCAAAATCCCGCCGGATTTTTTAGGCATTCTTTTTCTTCTTCCGGTTCGTCCAGATACCCAGGAAAATCAGCCCCAAGCCCAGTGTTCCGAGCACCGGGATGGGCCAGTTCAGCTGGCCGGTCTGGATCAGGTTGTCACCTTCCACGACCTCGTACTTGATCACCCAGTCGATTTCGCCCAGATGATCCATGAACGCATTGCCCATTTCCAGGGACACATTCAGCGTCACCGTCAGATCCATGGAGCGGCCCTTGTTGATCTTGCCCAGGCTTACGCTCTTCTGGGCCTGATTGGCCTTGCCGGAATAGATGACCTTGCTGCCCTGCTTGACTTCCATAGTCATCAGGCTCAGGAAAGCATCCATATTCTCGGCGGTTTTGCCGTCCAGGGCCGCCTGGGCCCGGCTGTAGTCGGCCTGAGCCTCACTGCTGTGGGGCACGACTTCCAGGTAGACGTTGATGTAGGAAGACCCGGGGATCTTATTGGTGATGGTCACGGTGTCGGTGAGGGTATCACCGGGCATGACGTTTTTGAAGGTTCCGAACAGATCCGTCTTGTGGTAAGCTGTGCCGTCCTCCACAGTGGCGGTGTACTTGTCGGTAAAGGTAACGGTGGAAGCAGCGGCGGCGGGGACGGCCAGTGCTGCCATCAGCAGCACCGCCAGGGTCAGGGAGGAAAGACGTTTCAGAAAATTCTTCATTCTGCATTACCTCCTTAACCCGTTACCGCAGTGACCGTACCATTGGCAATGGTCACACCCCAGGCATCCGTAACGGCACTATCCGGCTTGCCCTGGATGGCGGAAGCCAGGATCTCCACCACCAAGTGGTAGTTCTCCGGGGTCTTGCCTTCCACAGGCTTACAATCCGTCAGCAGGATGCCAGTGGATGCATTGGGTGCCACAGCACTGGTGTAATAGTAGTAGCCACCATATTCCACCCATCCATCCTTCGTCCAGGTCACGGTATAATCCGTGCCCTCCACCGGGGCGGTGGGGTAGACTTCGCCAGTGTCATTCTGCCAGGTCACCACTACGGCGGCGCGGATGTAGGCATCCACATCGCCGGTGTTCTTCACCTTAACATTGTTCTTCACTTCGCCCTTGAAGTCCTCATCGATATCCGTGGCGACACTTGCCGGGGTGAAGGTATTGGTGATGGAATCGGTGTTGGTGAACAGGTAAGCGATGGTGGTGCCGACCACGGCCACCAGGAGGATGGCCAGGGCCAGCATCAGGAGGGTCGGCTTTCTGTTGCGGCGGCGTCTGCGCCGCTGGGGGTTGTTTTGGTAGGAACCTTGATACATATCAGTCGCCCTCCTTTCTTACTTGGTAAACACGTTCTCGGCGTAGGCGTTGCCATCCAGCCACTTGTCCTTTTCACGGGTGTTGACCATAGTGACTTCGTTCTTCACGCCGGGCTGCAAGGTCACGGTCTGATCTTCGCAGCTGTACCGCCAGCTCCAACCGTTTTCCTCGTGGATGGTGTAGGTATCGATCTCCAAATTCTTGATGGTCACGCTACCATTGCCCTTGATAACAACCTTGGTGCTGTAACCCTTCGTACCGGTGACGGTAAAGATGAAGGTCTGGTCAGCATCAACATCTTCCGCACCTTTCTTTGTGATGGTCAAATCAGCCACATCATACTCGAACTTGGCGTAGTAGATAGCGGCCACGTTCTTGCCGTCGGTCTTCTGGGGAACAATCTTGTCGCCAACCAGCCAGCCTTCGCCTTCAACGGGCTGAGTGCAGGCTTCGTCCTTGAACCAGCCGACGAACTTGAAGCCATCCCCGGCGGTGGGGGTGGAGCCCTGAGCGGTGCCGGTCAGGACTTTGACCTTCTCGCTGTCAACACTCACAGTGCCGCAACCATCGGGGCCAACCACCTGGTACTTGATCTCCACTTCCTGCTCCTTGTAGTAGAAGGTGATGATGTTCAGGTTGGGTGCGCCATCGCCTTCGTCGATGCGGATGTTCAGGGTTGCAGAGGTGGGATCCACCTTGTCATAGCCGTCGATATCGATGGCGGATTCGGAGATGATTTCACCATACTTACCGGTGCCACTCTTGGGATCGGCCAGCTGCTTGCCGCTGCCCTGCTCCAGATAGCGCACCTGGTAGGGGTACTCGTTGCGGACGTAGTACAGGTTGATCTCCAGACCGTCGGCGGTGAGCTTTGCACCCTCATCCGTCACATCGGTAGCTGCCGCACCATTGACCACATACTTGATCACCTGATAGGTAAATCCGGGGATGGTCATGGGGGAACCGGTGTAGCGGGTGCCGATATCGCCCACGGCCTGAGAGGAAGCGTATTCCGTCCAGGTGACGCCATCGGTATTCTGGGTGTAGTGGGTGATCTTGTAGTAGGCGTGGGTCACGTCCTGGGAGTAGTAGAAGTAGAGGATGTTCTCGCCCTCGGCGGTGACGACCAGACGCTTCTGGTAAGCATCGGGCATGTAGCCGGAGATGGGCTTGAAGGTCTCGGTGACCACGGCCTTGCGGTTGTCGGAAACCACCTTGTCGTCAGCCAGGCTCTTGCCGGTGTCCTTTTCCACATACTTGACGGTGTAAGGCACGGCGGGCATGGGGACATACTCGAAGGTGATGACCAGAGAATCTTTGTCGATGTCCAGTAGCAGGGACTGGGACTGGACGGTGGGGAAGTAGCTTTCCTGATAAGTTGCGTACAGCTCCGTGCCGCCCTTGGCATCGAAGGTCTTGGTGGTACCGGCCAGACCGGAACCGGTGAGATCATCGGCCACCTTCACGCTGTGATCATCTTTCAGCACATACTGAACAGTGTACTGCTTCAGGGTGTTGGAAGACCATTCGCCGTAGAGGGTCAGATCCTTGGTGATGGGCGTGGAAGGATCGAAGGGCTTCTTCTCGCCGTTTTCGTAGTAGTACCACATGACGAAGGTGTAGTCGCCATTGGGCTTGACCTTGTTCATGTTTTCGATTGAAAGCTGCTCTTGAGCAGCATCACTCAAACTGAAACCATGGGGGAAGAGATTCGCCATATTATCTTCCTCAGCTGTAGGCCAGTGGAGCGTGGTATCCTGCTCAGTCAGGTAGAACCTGACCACATGAACAACAGGATCCCACCTGGCGTAGAGGATGATATCGTTGGAGGGCATGGTGTGCTCATCCAGCTTATATTCTTCGCCGGTACACTGGGGGTTCTGATACCAGCCGCCGAACTTCACGGAACCGGGTTCGAAAGCGCTGGGCACTTCCGGGACGTAGTCCTTATAAGTGCTCAGAGATGCTTCAAACTTCACGGTCTCGTTCTTCACATCGTCATACTGATTGTTGAAGGTCAGCTTGTAAGAGTTACGGGTGTAGTAGAACTTGGAACCGCCGTAGCTAGAGCCGTTGGAGGTGGAAATGCTGTCGTTCCTGGAAAAGCCATCGATGCCGTAACGCTCTTCATCGCTAACGTTACCGGAGGAGTTACTGGTGTCGGTGTGGTGCACCTTGTAGTAGCGACCATCGCTGCCCTTTACGTCGTAGCTTTCGCCGTCCAGAATTTCCACATAGTAGGTAGCGGTGTATTTACTGTCGCCGCTCTTGGGACCCCAGAACTTGGCGCCGCCGACAGGCATGACCTGAATGCTGTTCTGCCAGGTATTGGACTTATCCTTAACATACCAGCTGGAACTGCCATTGTAGGTAGGCCACTTGCTGAGGATATTCTCGCCCCACTTGGCGGTGATCTTCAGGTCTGTGTACTCCTTATTGCCCCGGTCACTGGTGGAGCAGCTCTGGTTGTTGTAGAACTGCACGCTGTACTCCACACGGTCATAGTAGACGTTCACAATGGAGGAGCCGTCAGCGGCCACGGTGATGGTATCGGACTTAACGAACTTCCACAGCTTAGAATCCAATCCCGCACCCTGCATGTAGCAGTCAGAATTGTGGGCATGCTCTTCCTTGCCGCAGGAGTAGCACTTTTTGTCGTGGGTGTGCTCTTCCTTGACACAGCTCAGGGTGTAGCAGGAATCAGTATGGGTGTGGCTGACTTCTTCCTTACCGCAGGTGGTGGGAGCAACGGAGCCGCTGGCGGTGGAGCCGGTGTATTTGTACCAGCTTCCCTTGATGTAAATCAGCATGCCATACAGCCAATGTCTCGTCACTTCACCATCTTTGGGATTGTCAGGCAATCCCGTGTATACATCCTGCTTAGTACTAACTCCCGCATAGCAGCTGGTGCTATGGGTATGATTCTCAACGGTACAGGTCAGCGTATAGCAACTGCCCCCCACAGCGGAGTGGGTATGCGCTTCCTTGCCGCACCCGATGCAATCATCGGTGTGGGTATGGACTACCTTATCACAAACCAGCATCCGGTCTTCGGAGTAGGTAAAATCCTTACCCGGCTTCAGGTTAATGACCTTGGTGTAATCCGCCAGATAGGAATAGCCCTCATCATCGGCATTTTCGCCCCAGAAGACGATGGTCACCTTGGCGGTATCGTCAGGCGTCCAAATTGCATAATAGTTCTTGCTCGCGGCAGGCATAGTTTTGGGGATCTGAACCGCAGTGCCACTTTCGCCCAGATCTACATAAGTCTCACTCCAACCGGCGAAGGTATAGCCGGCCATGGTGGGATCCTTCACGGTACCAATCTCTGCGCCATATCTTGCGTAGACAGGCTCCGTGCCGTAGCCACCGTTCAAAGCGAAGTTCATCAGGTAATAATACCGGTCGTAGTACACTTCGATAATGGTGAAACCGTCAGCCGCAATGGCGGGGCGTTCGTACAGCAGGGAGTAGAAGCCGGTGAAGGTCTTGGCCACTTCTGGAACCTGAGAGTTGGTCAGGCCCTGCTTGGTCTCGGTGGATTCGATGGTGTAATTGTCGTTATCCACATTCTGCTGATAGTGGATGACGGTGTAATTGACGTTGGTGGACTTATACACAACGTTAATGGTCACGTCTTCGCTGATGCTGGCGTAGTTCAGCTCCATGGAGTTCTGCTGCACGTCATTGACGTAAGGCAGGTAGCCCTGCACCGTGGGGAAGGTGACGGTGGCGGAGAAGTCAGAACCCTCTGCCAGATTGGCGGTATAGGGATCGGAGACGATAGTGTTATTCTCGAAAATGTAGTTGATTACGATATTGTAGGTCTTCTTAACGTCAGGGTTAGTATCGTCCGCACTGGCTTTGATAACCAGTGCATCCAGTCCCAGAAAGGAGGCCAGGGACAGCTCTTCGGTTTCTTCGGTGGCTTCGGTGGTTTCGATGGGGTCGGTTTCCAGATTCTGGGGGGCCACATCTTCCTCCGTCTCTTCCGGTTCTTCCGTGGGGGCGGTGGTGGCTTCGGTCACTTCCTCCGTGGGAGCGGTAGTCTCCTCAGCGGGGGCAGTGGTTTCCTCCACAGGTTCCGTGGGGGCTTCCGTTGCCTCGGTAGCCTCGGTGGGCTCGGTGAGCTTGTGGATCTCGATCCGGCCGGGATCGGTGATGATGGGCACGATGGGTTCCGGCTCGGTGGGCTCGTTATTGATGAGCATCACGTCGGCCTCATCCTCGCTGCCCAAACAGACCTCGATGGGGTCGGAATATTCGCCGTTAAACTTGAAGCGAATCTCCAGCATGTCGTCCAGCGCAAGGCCGCTGACCAGACCATAGTTCAGGTTCAGCGTCTCGCTGTTGGCGCCGTGGATGTTGATCCAGGTGCCCTCGTCGTCAGCGTTGGTCTTCAGCAGAGCCTGCCACTGCAGCTCCACCCGCTCCACATCGTCAGGGAATTCGGCGGTGAGAATCTCGCCCTCGTCATAATAGCCAACAAGGGTATAATCAATAACCTCTTCTCCCTTCAGGATATGAAGTTCATTATCATCCTCGGCCCGGGTCACGGTGGGGAAGAATCCGATGAGGATGGCGGCACAAAGGAAAAGGGAAAGGAAACGTTTTTTCATGTGCTATCCCTCCTTACGCTTGGGTTTCTGCGGGCCAACCGGCGGCGGC
>CAYXUI010000006.1:0-52306 GCA_964468195.1 uncultured Oscillospiraceae bacterium
CTCGTGACCCCAGAATGAAGGAAAGAAAGAAGTACGGCTTGAAGGCCGCCCGTCGTGCGCCTCAGTTCAGCAAGCGCTGATTGCCAACTTTTTTCAATCAGAAAAGTACCAAAAACCCCGAAATCCGTGGATTTCGGGGTTTTTCTCATCATGTGGCTCTGATGGATTTTGAACCAGTATAGCCCCGTTTTTTTGGTGCTATGCTGGTTCATTTTTCAAAACAGACTAAAGCACTTCCCGTGTTGCTGTGCACTAACAGATTTCTCGATCCGTTTGTTGCCAATGCCAAGACAGTGTTCTGATATTATGAATCTTCTTTGTCTATATACCGAATCCCGCACAACTGTTCCCTTTCAAACGCAAGAACAAATGCACTTGGGGTTGCGATTTTGCCATTCATCACAACAGCACCTCTGTGTGTGATTTTGCGCAATTTCTTCTGCTCGTCCACAACTTCAATGGAGCACCAGTTCAAAAGGAATGCGCAAATGGCTGCAGCGTGTGAAATGACAGCAACGGAATTTCCGTCCTGTATCGTCTGAATGATCTCGTGAATGGCAGCAGTCATTCTTTTCTTTGTATCGTTCAGCGACTCACCATCTGCATTTTTGTAGTTGTGATTCTCATATTGACGATTCCAAAACTCTGCATTTAATGTTTCCGGATTGCCAAGCTCACGCTCTCTGAGTCGGTCATCCACGATGAACCGTTCATTCAGCTTTTCTGCGGTACTGTATGCCCGTCGATAGGGCGAAGTATAGACCGCTTCAACAGAACGGAAAACATCCAGAGAAAATAACGCTTGCGCTTTCCTATGCCCTTGGCCGGAAAGCGGAAGTTCTTCCATTGGTATTGTTCTGTCCCGGATCGGTTCAGAATGCCTGATGAGGATAACTGTTTTCATATTCTCTCCAATCTGAATGTTTACCCACCATATTGCCCATCAACTTCTCGTGTAGCGCATGAAGGTTTACACCTTCACAAACCGGTTCAGGCAGAAGAAGTAGAGATAGCTTGCCTTCACCGGCATTTCATAGATGCGGCTCAGCGCCTGGGCATAAGTCTGCACCTGAAGGCGGTAGCGTTCCGCTGCCGTTTCCAGCGTACTTTCCGTCACATGGTCGGTTTTGAAATCCAGTACGGTAATGCCGTCTTCTTCCAGCAGGGCGCAGTCTACCACGCCTTGCAGCAGTACCTGTTCCCCTTCCAGACCCGCGCCATAGTGCTCGCCGGGATCCAGAATGGAGAATTTAAATTCCCGCAGGTATTCCGTACCGGAGCGCAGCTTCTTTCCCAGGTCACTGGCAAAGAACCGGGCAATGCTGCCCCGGTCTACCATACTCCCCTGCTCCGCCGTCAGGAAGCCCTGCTCCACCAGACGGTCGATTTCCCCGCTCACCTCTTTTTCGCTGCCGCAGTGATCGTAGCGAATGTACTGCATGGCTGCGTGGAGGGCATTGCCGTAGGTTTTTCCTTCCTTCCGCTTTTCCAGAAAACCAGGCTTCCGCCAAATCCGGGCAGGATGGTGGACTTCCGGGGCATCTTCCGCAACCTCTGCGTCCTTCTGCCGGTTCTTCCGGTCGGTGGCGGTCTGTTTGGAGGGTGCCCTTGTGGCCACCATGTGGGGATAGTGGAAGGCCAGGGATCCGGCCAGCATTTCTTCCGTACCTTCCGGCATGGACAACTTTTCTTCCGGCGCCAAATGGGTGCCTTCCACCACTTCCGGCGTCTGGGATACCGTGATGCGCCAGGGATAGTTGCCAATGTGAGTCTGGGCCGGTTTTCCGCCCAAGGCATGAAGCTGCCCCGCTTCCGTGTGGGACATGGCCTCCAGCAGGATCCAGTCGCCCATGCACACCGCCTCCTGGCACAGCAGTTCTCCGTTATCAAAGTCCCGCCGCAGGGCGATCTGGCTCAGATCCTTCGCCAAATTCTTCACGGCATAGGTCATCACCAGCCGATCTCTGGCCCGGGTCATGGCAACGTAAAGCACCCGCATTTCCTCGGAAATACTTTCCGCCGTCATTTTCACCGCCATGGCCCGCTTGGCAAGGGAGGGATAGCGGACACGATTCCGGTTGTCTGCCACGGACAATCCCAGTCCCAACTCCTTGTCGCACAAAATCTGGGCCCGGATGCTCTCCTGATTGAAGTTCCGGGACAGATTGCACAGGAATACCACCGGGAATTCCAATCCCTTGGACTTGTGGATACTCATAATGGTCACGCATCCCGCTGCGGAGGCATCGGTCTGAAGTCTTCCGCTTTCTTCCAGGGCATTCAGGTGCTCGATAAACTGGCTCAGATCCCGGGGATTACCCACTTCATAGTCTGCCGCCAGCTTGAAAAAGGTCTGAATATTGGCTTTTTTTCCCTCTCCACCTGGCATGGAGGCGTAGATGCTGTCCAGCCTGGTCAACCCCAGGCACTTTTCCAGCAGCGCCGTCAGGCTCTGCATTCTCGCCTCCCGACGAAGAGTTTGGAGAATTTCCAGAAACTCTCTGGCCTTGGGAAGATCGCTTTGCAGCAGGGCATCGTAAATGCTGCCCTGTTTCTGCTTTGCCCGGAAGATAGCCAGATCATCTGCCGTAAAGCCGAATACCGGGCTTGCCAGCACGCTGATGAGAGGAATATCCAGCCGGGGATTGACGATGGTTTGCAGCAGACACCGCAATGTCTGCAATTCCTCGGTTTGCAGCAGATTGCTGCCGCCACCGGAACTGCACCGAATATTTTTTGCCGCCAACGCCTGCTGGAAGTAAGAGGCCGCACTGCCGGGAGAGCGCAGGAGGATCACAATGTCCTCCGGTTCCACCGGCCGCATGCCCTCTTTGTCCCGGATCAGCGTCTTTGTCCGCAGCATGGTATCGATGCGCTCTGCCACAAAGGCCGCTTCCTCCGGATAGGTCTCTTTGCTGACTTCCAATGCGTGCAGTTCCACGGCGCCCCCGGGGAGAGGATCGTGGGGAACGCCTTCCCGAAGGGCTTCCGCTTCGCCGTAATAGAGGCCGCCGGTTTTGGGCCGCATACAGGTGGAAAACACGTCATTGACTGCCTCCACCACCTCCGGGCCGGAGCGGAAGTTGTGGCTCAGCAGAACCTTTCTGCCCTCCCCCGCCCCGGCTTCCTCCGCCGGAACATACGCCTGATATTTGTTCAGAAAGATCTGAGGGTCTGCCAGCCGGAACTGATAGATGGACTGCTTTACGTCACCCACCAGGAAGCAATTCTGCTTTTCTTCGGTCAGGGCAGCGAAAATCCCGTCCTGAACGTCGTTGGAGTCCTGATATTCATCCACCAGAATCTCCCGATACCGGCGGCCGATCTCCACGGCTGCCGCCGTCCGGCTTGTGCGGGAGCGGCCATACAGAAGATCCAGGGTTTTCTGCTCCAGATCGCTGAAGTCCAGTACCCGGCGGCTGCGCTTCAGGCTGCTGTAATCCCGGTCAAATTGCCGCACCAGGGCAACCAGCCCCCGGGTAGCGGCGGCGGACTGGCTTAAGTCCTGAAAAATCTGGGCTGAATCATCCGTGAAGCTCCGCAGCTTCTTTTCCAGCCCCTTTTTGCAGGCATCCCGGACCGCTTTCACCCGGGCGATCAGCTCTTCGTCTACATTCTTTTTGGGGAATGTCAGTCGGCTGTAAGTCATGTTCCGGTTCTTTACAATGTTATCCCAGCACTGCGCCTTGGCCAGGGTCTGCATTTGCACCAGCGTCTCCCGGAGGTTCATCACCGGCTTATCCAGGCCGCCGCTGGCTTCCATCTCTTCCACACACTGGCCCATCACAGAAATCTGCCGGGCCAGATAGTCCTGCAAGTCATCCATCAGATACCGGCCCCAGACCGTCTGGGAGGCATCCTCCAGCCCCTCCACCCGAGATGCGTGCAGACAGCTGTCCAACCATTCCTCCGGCTCTCTGTGGCATCGGGCGCTATCATAGACCCGCTGGATGATCTCCGGCACCAGCCGGTCATCCCGTCCTAGGCCCTGGGTATCCACAAAGGCCAGAAAATCTTCGTTTTCCTCCTGGGCGTAGGCTCTGTCCAACAAGTCAGCCAGTACCGTCTCCCGCATTTGGATACATTCATTTTCATCTGCCACCCGGAAGTCTGCCGGCAGATCCAGCCGGTAGGCATATTCCCGGAGGATATCTCCGCAGAAACCGTGGACGGTGGAGATCTTCGTCAGAAACAGCCGCTGCATCTGCTTTTGCAGATGTTTGTTTTCCGGTTCCCGGGCAATGCGCTCTGTCAGCTTGGCGGCGATCTTTCCCCGGAGTTCGGAGGCAGCCGCCTTGGTGTAGGTGATAATGAGAAACTCGTCCAGATTGGCAGGGTCCCTGGGATCCAGCAGGTAGGTCATCAGCCGGTCCACCAGCACCTTGGTCTTGCCGGAACCGGCAGCGGCGGAAACCAGCAGTTTTCCCCCCCGGTTATGGACGGCAAGATCCTGTTGGGGTGTCAGTTTTTCAGCCATGGTGCCATTCCTCCTTTTCTACCGCCTGCCAGAATTCCGTGGCAGTCATTTTCTGATAATTCCGCCGGTCTTCCACCGTGGCGGCATGGCAAATGGGGTCATAAGGGCAGTAGGCGCAGGCATTGTGGCTGGTGCCCCGGGTATAGGGGTTGGCCGTCACATCGCCGGAGGCAATGTCCTCCACCAGCTTGCCCAGAATATGGAATACATAGTCCTGCAAAAGTTTCATCTGCTCCCGGTCTGCCAGATCACCAGAGGGCGTGCCATCTTTTTTCAGGGTATAGCAACGGCAGGGATTCTCCCCCGGCTCCATGGCCTGCAAAACCGCATCATCCTGTAAAAGAAGTCCACTGCGCTTCCAGTTCTCCTTCATCCGCTGCTCCCGGGCATGCTCCGGATCCAGCCGCCCGTCTGCCGACAGATAGGGGGCCCGTGCCGGGAAATACTGTACCCCCGCCGGAACAGCTCCCTTCCCCAGCAGTTCTGAGCCACTGCTGCGCAGGGCAAACAAGTACAAAAGCATCTGCAGCCCCACGCCGTTGAACACATCGCAATAGTCAAAGGCCTTTCTGCCGGTTTTATAGTCCACCACCCGGTAATAACTGCCATAGCCGTTGTTCCAGACATCCACCCGGTCCACAAATCCCCGCAAGATGGCATTCATGGCTTGATTGGGAATGGCAATGGGCGGAAGGGCCTGATCCTTGCCAAAGCCCACTTCAAACCCCTCCGGCTGGAACTGGGACTGGCTCAGCTCCTGCCACAGTTCCTCCACCACCATGTCCAGCTCCCGGATATTCCGCTGGAACAGGTAGGTCACCCGTTCCGAATCCATTTGAGAAAACCGCTCCCGGGCGTACTCCTGACTGAACCGGTGGGCGATTTTCCGGGTCTCTTCCAGCGAGACCTGATGGAAGCCCCCCATTTCCCGGACGCACCGGGCGGTATTTTCCAGCACCGCATGGACGTAAGTACCGAATTCCGCCGGATCCACAGCCGCTTCCTTCCGCTCCTGGGCCCGAAGGCCGTATTTCAGGAAATAGGACAGTTTACACTCCGCCTGCCGGTCGATCTGGGAGGCAGACAGCTGTAAGGTGGAGCCGTAAAGCTGCCGGATCCGTTCCGGTTCCACCTTGCCGAGGCGGTGGTTTCGCTTTTCTTTGGCCACTTCATAATCTTCCGTCAGCCCCAACCGGTCTGCCACCGCCTTTTCGCCAAATCCGGCCAGATAGGTGGACGCTTCCGTCCCATCCGCCTGGGCAAAGCCAAGGGTATCCGTAAACTTTTCTTCTCCCCCCGCCAGCTCGCACAGCCGCCGAAAAACAAAGGAAGGCTGCTCCCCGGAGCAAAGCACCCGGATACTCTCCGTGGCACCGCAGAAAACGCCATAAATCTCCGCAAATTCCGCCTGAATGCCCTCCATAGCACCACCGGTGAGGGGCACCCCCAGCTGCCGCAGTTCCACACGCTCCTGATCCGTCAGGACGCCGGTGGCACCGGTATAGCCGGGAAGTTTTCCTTCCTCCGCTCCCAGCAGGATCAAATGCTTTTCCTGATGGCACCGCATGGCATTCACCGGGCCCATTTGCACCGCATCCAGCACCGGCGGGATGGTACCCACATCGTACTGGCTCAGCAGCAACCGCAGCAGCCGCAGGAAATGTTCCGGCTCCCAGTAGCTTTCCCCCAGCACATCGTACAGCTGCTCCAGCGCCGACAGCAGGATCTCCCAGAGCTGGTTCAAAACCTGGGCACTGCGGTTGTCTCCATCCTGGTCCATTTCCTGGGCCAGCTGTTCCAAACGCTGCTCCAACCCGATCTCATCCAGAAAGCGGTACAGTCCTTCCACCTGTTCCCGGAGATTCTTCGCATCCCGGAACCCGGTCTGCAGCCGGGACAGGGGTTCCATGGTCTGGGTCCGGTAGGCATTCAGTTCATCCAGCCGTTTTTGGGACGTCTCATCCCATTGGGCGTCCAATCCCTCCGGGTGATTTTCCCAGGGACGGAGCCACTTTTGCCCCCGGATGCCCCAGATGATGGCGTAGTTTTCCACCAGATCGCAGACATCCGGTTCCAGCGGAGACAGTGCTGAACGCAGATACCGCAGCACGCTTCTCTGGTCGAAACCGCCGAATACCGCATCCAGGGCGCTGAGCACCGTGGAAATGACACTCTCCTGCAAAATTTCTTCGGTGCCGGAACGGTACACCGGTATATGAAACCGGTGAAATACCAGTTCTGCCAGAGGGCGGTACAGAGCCGGATCGGTATATACCACCGTAATATCCCGGTAGCGGCACCCCGCCGCCACCCGGGCCAGGATCTCCTTGGCCGCTGCCATACACTCCTGATAAGGAGACTCCGCCCGGATGGTTTTCAGGCAATCTTTCGCCACTCCCGGCAGGATGCTGCCCTGAAAGAGCTTCTCCCGGACGCTGGTAAGGGCCAGGGGATATTCCGGCACCGTCTCCACCCGGATTTCCACCCCGGCGCGGCTGGCCATCTGGTAAACTTCCTTGGCGGTGGCACCGGCCTTCTCATAAGCCAGCAGCGAAGAGTCCGGTCTGTCGCAGTTCAGGCTCACCGTCACCTCCGGGGAGATCCGGATCAGATGTTCCAGTACCGCCAGATTCTGCCGAGTGAAATCCGGAAAGCCATCTATGTAAAAGACATGCTCCTGACCGTAAGACCCTTCTTCCAGCTGTTCCAAAAGCCAGGTCATCTGATCTCTGGGATCCCGCTTGCCCCGGCTGCACAGGCTGTCGTAGCCCTCCATCAGCAAAGACAGTTCTTCCAGTTTCTGGGCAAGACTGCCTTCCGTTTCCGCCGCTGCCCGGTTCAGGTCCCCGGAGGAAATACAGCAGCGTTTGAATTCATCCACCGCATCGATGAGACCCGTCAAAAATTCCGGCTTCGTCTCCACGGAAGCATAGGCCTTCAACCGGCTGCTGAGCTGCCGGGCCGCTGCAGCCATGGCCACTACCCGGCCGCCATTGTCCAGACATTCCGGAGCGGCACTGCCCAAATCGTCACTGACCCGCCGGGCCAGCCGGGTGAAGGACAGCACCTCCGCATACCGGCTGGCGGTATCTCCACCCACGGCACAGAGCCGTCGCTCGGTCTCATGGCTGATGAGTTCCGGCACGATGAGGATCCGGTTTTCCTTCTTTTCCCGAATATCCCCGGCGATCCGGTTCAGCACCAGATCCCGGTTGGCCGTCCAGTCCCGGCCCAGCAGTAAATGCAGCATAACGCCACCTCTTTTTCTTTTTCTATATCATACCATAAAATCTGTCCAAAAAACAGGTACTATTTCCCTTTCCCGAAAAAGTGATTTTCTGCCTTTCCCAGTGCATCCAGCAAATAAAAGCGGATCTGCCGGGGCTGCGGAGAGGCAAGGGTTTCCGCCAGATCTTCCGAAAGTCCCGCCTGTACCGCCGTCTGGGTAAATTCCCGGGTAGTCGCACCCTGGCATAAGTCCGGAAAGGCCACGCACCACCAGTTGTGCCCCGCCCCTTCCCCGATGGTGATCCGCAAGGCTTCGTAACCCCCCGCCGGAAGGGAGAAGGTATCATAATTTCGGGTATCAAAGGCTTCCCGGCACAGTTTCACCACTGCGGTATTGGAAAATCCCGCCGTTTCCAGCGTTTTGTTGGCAACGGCTTCGATTTTTGGCAGGTTCTCCTGCAAATAGGCTTTGGCTTCTTCCACATCTGCCACCTTCTGCAAATCCTCCCGGATACTTTCCAGCACCGCATCCCGGACTTGCAATTTCACTGCCTGATCTTCCGGGCTGTCTGAGTTTGCCACCACATGAAAGCGGATGAGATTTTCTTTTAACTGCTGCCCCTGTGTGACCCATACCCCGATCCAGACCGCTGCCGTTATCAGGCTGCAAAGGATGAGCCGGTTTCCCAATTTTCTCATAAAAAACACCGTCCATACGGAAATACTTCCAGTATGGACGGCAATTTTCCATTTTATACAGCCTTTGCAATGAAAACGTGAGGATAATTGTCCTTGAGCATATTGCAGACCACTGCCGCATATTCAAAACTGGGCAGAATGGCGAATACCGCAGAGCCGGAACCGGTCAGCTGCATGTTCATAGCACCGTAAGTATTGAAGATGGACTTGATGTAGTTCAGCTCCAGATGCTCCTCCGTCACCACGGGGTCAAAGACGTTGTAGATGTTTTCCGCAACCTTTTCCAGGTCTCCTGCCAGCAGAGCGCTTTCCATGGACTTGTTGTCGGGATGCCTGGGGATGGCTACCTGATCCATCTTCTGATACAGTTCCGGGGTGGACACGGAGAACTCCGGCTTGCACACCACGAATATGCAGTCCGGCAGATCCGGCAGTTTGCGAACCTTTTCGCCCCGGCCTTCCACCATGGCGGTGCCGCAGATGGTGCAGAAGGGCACATCGCTGCCCACCTGTGCACCCAGTTCCGCCAGAGCAAAAATGGAGAGCGGTTCGCCGTAGTGCCGGTTCAGGGCCCGCAGGACAGCTGCCGCATCGGCGCTGCCGCCGCCCAAGCCTGCCCCGGAGGGAATACGCTTGGTGATCCGGATTTCCAGGCCCTTGGGATCCTTATTCATGGCATCGCAATAGACCTTTGCCGCCTTCCAGGCCAGATTGGTCTCATCGCAGGGAATGCCTTCGGTTTCGCAGATCAGCTTCCAGGGCTTGCCGGTACCCACATCGATCTCGATGTCGTCCCGGATGGAGATGGCCTGCATCACGCTTTGCAGATCGTGATACCCATCCTCCCGCTTGCCCAGAATATCCAGTGTCAAATTCAGCTTGGCAAAGGCACCTTCATACAGTGTGGTCATAGATATCGTTCCTCCTGTTGTTTTTCCTATTGCCATTATAGCGGAACTTTCGGAATATTGCAATCGGATTCCTGATAAAATCCAAATTCCTGCGCATTCTATTCCCATCCAACGCAAGAAATGGAGGTTACGTTATGGATATCATTGCCCTGATTCTGTCCATTGTCGGCTGCCTGAACTGGGGACTGGTGGGGATTTTTCAATTGGATTTGGTTGCCTGGCTCTTTGGCGGTACCGGTTCCCTGTTCAGCCGGCTGGTCTATACCCTGGTAGGACTGGCAGGTCTGTGGAGCATTTCCTTCCTGTTCCGGAAAAATTCCCCGATTGAAGGAGCGTAATGCCCCTTCAAGATACAAAATGAGGAGTTAGCAGCCACAACTCCTAACTCCTCATTCCTAATATCTAACGATACTCAGCCGCACCGCACCATACAGTGTACTTCCTGATCGCCATATTTTGCGGTAATGGAAGTGGTGCCGCTCTTGATGGCGGTGACTACGCCGTTTTCATCCACCGTGGCGATATGGGGATGCTCAGAGCTCCACTGGACCTGATTCTGTTCCAGATCGCAATCCAGTTCCAGCGTGAACTGGTAGTAAACGCCCAGCATGATATCCGTCTTTTTCAGCTTCAGCACCACGTTGGGATCCACATCCGTATTGGTCACACTCTCGGTTTCCTGGGTCTGTTCGTCTTCATCCTCAGGTTCGGTGCTCTGCGCCTGCGTTTCCCCGGTTTCCTCCGGCTCTTCGATCTCTGCTTCGGTCGTGGGAGGTTCTGTCTCTTCCACATACTTGACGATTACCGGGCACTCCTGGCTGATCTTACCGCAGGAAATGAACACCGTCGTCTCACCTTCGGACACCGCGGTGATCCGGCCATCTTCGGAGACCGTGGCAATGCTCTCGTCTCCACTGATATAGAGGATCTTATCCGTGGTGTTTTCCGGCATAGCCTTCACATTCAGCAGGAAATACTGGCCCTCCGCGCTGAGTTCTGCCTTCATGCCGCTGAAAATCGTCAGGGTATCGCAGGGAACCGTAGGTTCCGTGGCCTCCCCCAGCTCTTCCCACATCTGGGTCGCTGCCACGGTGGTGGCAGGAGCCGCTTCCTGTTTGTTCCGGTTGGGCAGGAAGAACCGTACGAAAATAAAGCCCGCCACCAGCAGCAATCCCGCAATGAGCACCGTCAGCAAAATCACCAGCAGGGTACTGTGGCCGGAATCTTCTTCATATTCTTCGTAATCTTCTTCCTCGTAGCTTTCTTCGGTCTCGTCCTCATCGCTGTACATATCCAGCTCCGGTTCCGATTCGGAATTCACTTCATCAAAGTCAAAAATTCCCTTTTTCTTTCCGGGAACCCGACCGTTACCCTCCAGCAGGTCATCCTTATAGCCCGTGTCCGGTTCCCGCACGCAGCCACAGATGGGACAGCACTGGGCCGTATCGGGATATGTGGTACCGCAAATATCACAGACAATCTTACTCATGCTGCTACCTCCGGTTCATTTCGATACTGTACCATTATCATCCGACATTATACCATGGGTTTCTAAATTTTACAACTGCAAAAGTAACAAAAAGTATTGCAATTTTCGGCATTTTATTTTATGATATATAAGTTAACGTAACCCCTGTACCATCAGGGCAGTTGCGAAAGGAGGCGATTTCATTGTCCGAAACCAATCTTGTTTCCCCGCTGCTTGACGGATTCTCCATGGGCAATCCCATCAGTGAGCACGGCGGTATCCGCTGCTGTCCTGCTATCCGGGAAAACACCGACAAAAAGTACATTGTAAAAATCATTGCCATTCCGGCCTCTCAGGCGCAGATGGATGCTCTGTTGCTGGCCGGTGCCTATAAAGACCCCTCCGATGCCATGGACTATTTCCGCCGGCAGGGCGAGGATGTTTTGAAGGAAGCCCAGCTACTGAAAGATCTTTCCAGGCTCAGCGGTTTCCTCAGCTACGAGGGCTGGCAGATGGAGCCCATTCAGCGCTATCGTCTGGGGTATGAAATTTATCTTACCGGCAGCTACAAGCGCTCCCTGGACCGGTACATCCGCCACCACGCCATGACCCATTTGGAAGCCATCAATTTGGGACTGGATATGTGCAGTGCCCTGTCCGTGTGCCGGCAGGCCGGTCATCTGTATGTGGACTTAAAGCCCGGCAATATTTTCCTGTCGGATAAGAAGGAATACCGCATTGGTGATCTGGGATTTTTGTCCATGGATTCTCTGCGCTACGCGGCACTGCCGGAAAAATATGTAAGCTTCTACACGCCCCCGGAACTGTATGACCCCATGGCTTCCGTGAATCTGACGGTGGATACATACGCTCTGGGCATGATCCTGTACCAGCTGTATAACGACGGTCACCTGCCCTTCCAGAGCAAGGCCCCGGAAGAACCCCTGCCCTCCCCGGTGCAGGCGGATTATGAGTTGGCGGAGATCATTTTGAAAGCCATCCATCCCGATCCGGAGCAGCGGTATCAGGATCCCGCCCAAATGGGCAAAGCACTGGCTTCTTATATGCAGCGAAACAGTGTCAATGATGTTCCCATTACCCCTCTGCGTACCTGGAAGTCCAAAAAGAAGAAAAAGCAGGAAGATCCGGAAACATCCGCTCCCGTTGCGGAAGCGGAGGAAGTGCAGCCCATTGCGGAGCAAGATGCCCTCCCCACTGAGGACATCCCGGAAACCGGGATATCCGAAGCGGAAGAACCGGCAGAAGCCATCTCTGAGGAAGCCGCAGGAGAATCTGCCCCCGAGGAGATGCTCCCCGATGCAGAGGATCCCGAGGTACCGGAAGGCACCGAACCGTCCGAAGAGGATGTAGAAATTGTCGGGACCGAACCGGAGGAATCTTCTGAGGATGCCGAAGGATTCCCGGAGGAGGAACCGGAACTTTCCGACGAACTTTCCCGGATCCTGGCCAAGGCCGATGATCTCATCGCCCACGAAACACCGGAAAGTGTTCTTCTTCCGGAAGTGCCGGAAGAAGAGGACCCCTTTGCTTTTGCCCAGGACGAGGAAATCGATGATTCCGATGTGCCCTACGACCCGCTGATGGAGGAAGAAGAACCGGAAGCTCCCACAGAAAAGAAGAAAAAGGAGCAGAAGTTCATCGATCCCAAGTACGCCCGGCGGCGCAAGCGGATCCGCAATGCCATCGTCACCCTGCTGGCTCTGGCTGCCATCGGCACCGCAGGATTCTGGTACTATCAGAACCTGTTCCTGCAGGCCGTCAATGCCCTGACCATCACCGGCGATCAGACCCAGATCACGGTGCAGGTGGATTCTCCCGTGGAGGAAAGCAAACTGACAGTCTCCTGCACAGACGAAAACGGAAAGGAAAAGACCCAGAATCTTCTCGGCGGTCAGGCCGTCTTTACGGATCTGTCCCCCAATACCCAGTATACCATCACTGTGGATATCGATGGTTTCCACCGGCTCACCGGTAAGACCAGCGAAGTCTACATCACTCAGACCACCACCCAGATCCTGTCCTTTACCTCCGTAGCCGGTCAGGAAGACGGCAGTGTAGTTCTGGACTTCACCGTTATGGGGGAAGAGCCCAGCTTCTGGCATCTGCACTACAGTGCTGATGGCGAGGAAGAACAGACGGAAACCTTCACTGGTCATTCCATTACCGTATCCGGCCTGAGCCTTGGCAAACGCTATACCTTCCGGCTGGATGCAGGAGATACCCTGTCCTTAAGTGGCGAGACCAGTCTGGAAACTCTGGCCTCCCGGCTGATTCTGGCAAAGAATTTCCTTGTCACCTCCGGCAGCGGTGATGCTTTCACCGTCCAGTGGGATGCCCCCGGCGATGTGGTGGTGGACAGCTGGGATGTCCGCTGCTATAACAATGGCGGTTACGACCAGACCTACACCGTGGTGGAACCCCAGGTTCAGTTCACCGGTATCAACCCCAACACCGCCCACACCGTGGAAGTCACCGCTTCCGGCATGACCCAGCCTGCCCGGTATGGGATCAGTGCCAACCCCATCAGTCTTTCCTCTCTGGATGTGACGGATAACGGCAAGGACGCCCTGGAAGTTTCCTGGGAATTCACCGGAGATGCCCCCGAAGGCGGCTGGCTGCTGATGTACACCATCGATGGCGGCGGAAGCTATGTGGTTTCTTCCAACAAAGCAAACGCCACCGTTACCCCCCGGATCCCTGGTGCCAAGTATGTGTTCACCCTGGAATCCGCCGACGGCACCACAGTTTTCAACAATGTTCACAGCTACACCGTGGAAGAAGCGGCATCCTTTGAAGCCAACAAGCTGACGGCGGATATGCTGACCGTTGATCTTCTGAAGACACCTTCCGGGGATAAATGGTACTGCGAAAACATTTCCGACGAGCAGATCACCGACCAGTTCCAGCTGGGTGACGGCATTTCCCTGATGCTGCGCAGCTCCGATACCTTCTATCTGCCGGGCAGTGAAACCAAGGTACTGTTTGTCATCCGGGATGATTACGGCAATGTTCTGCCCCAGTACACCCAGGAGCAGACCATGGTCTGGAAGAACATCTGGACCGGCGGCGACAGCAAAAACGGCGAGCTGGACCTCCCCGCCGTACCGGAGTACCCCGGCGAATTTGCGCTGAGCCTGTACTTTGACGGTCAGCTGGTGGCCGAACTGCCCTTCACCATCGCAGAGTAAGACCGAATCCCAACAACGCAGTCTCTAACCAAGGAGACTGCGTTGCTCTTTGGGAATGCTTTTCAATCCATCCCCGAAGGGGATACCACAACTGTCCACTGTCAATTGTCAACTTTTTTGGGAGTTTATCATGCACAGAGTTTACGCCATGTGTCTGGATGCGGCTATTTCCGCCCTCCTTCTTTTGCCCCTGTATCTGTATTTGAATCACCGCTATTTCCATGACCGGAAGCGGATGATCGGCTATCTGCTCTTTGCCATCTACCTTTCCGGCATGTTTGCCGTGGTAGGCTTGCCGGATATTCGCTATGTCCGCTTCGCTCCCCGGTATAATTTCCGGCCCTTTGCCTATATGTTCTCCGACTGGAAGAGTACAATACTCAATGTGCTGCTGTTCATCCCCATGGGCTTCTGCCTGCCCCTGTTCTGGAAACGCTTCGTCCCCTTCCCCCACGCTACTCTGTTCGGGTTCTTTTCTTCTTTGTTCATCGAATCTGCCCAGATCTTCACCCTCCGGGCCACAGATGTCAACGATTTGATGACCAACACCTTCGGCACCTTCTTAGGCTGGTGTCTGGCCCGTCTGGTACTCCACCTGTGTCCCAAACTGACCCCGGGACACCGGACGAAGGAAGTATATGTGGTCTGCGGCAGTGCCGTGGCCGTCATGTTCTTCCTCCAACCCTACCTGGCCGCTGCTTTGTGGCCGCTGTTCATTCGCTGAGATTTGACCGGGATGCAAAAAATATCCACTTTTTCTCTTGCATTGTTCCGCCAGTCGTGGTATAATGTCCGCACACACAGGACTTGGAGGAATTTTCCATGACCAGAACCCTGACCGCTTCCTGCATCCGCTTTTATTACTATTCCTTTTTTATGAAGTAAAAGGAATAGCAATTTGTGTTGCAGTCAGGAACTTAAAATATCATTTTAAGGCGCCGCACGAATTGCCCGTGCGGCGCTTTTTTGTAAGGAGATGCTTTTATGATCGCGATTTTGAAATCCGGCACCACCTCCGCCCAGCGGCAGCATTTGGTGGACTGGCTGAAGGCTATGAATCTGGATGTGCATATTTCCGAAGGCTCCGAGGTGACCATTCTGGGTCTCATCGGCGACACCAGCCGCATCGATATGGAGCTATTAAAAAGTCTGGAAATGGTGGAGTCTGTCAAGCGGGTTTCGGAGCCTTACAAGCAGGCCAACCGGAAATTCCACCCGAAAGATACCTTCATTGAAGTAGGGGGAGCCAAAATCGGCGGCGGCAATTTTGCCATGATTGCCGGGCCCTGCAGCGTGGAATCGGAAGATCAGATCATTTCCGTGGCCCAGGCGGTGAAAGATTCCGGTGCTTCCATCCTCCGGGGCGGTGCCTTCAAGCCCCGGACTTCCCCCTATGCCTTTCAGGGCTTGCAGGGTGAGGGCATCCGGCTTTTGCTGAAAGCCAAGGAGGCCACCGGCCTTCCCATCGTCACGGAGATCATGAACATCTCCACACTGGATCTTTTCGCCGATGTGGATATCATTCAGGTGGGTGCCCGGAATATGCAGAACTTCGACCTGCTGAAGGAACTGGGCAAGACCGACAAGCCCATTTTGCTGAAGCGCGGGCTTGCCAACACCATTCAGGAGCTGCTGATGAGTGCGGAATACATTATGAGCGAGGGCAATGAAAACATCATCCTCTGCGAGCGTGGCATCCGCACCTTTGAAACCGTCACCCGGAATACGCTGGATCTGTCCGCCGTCAACGTGCTCCATAAGCTGACCCACCTGCCTGTGGTGGTGGATCCCAGCCATGCCACCGGCAAGGCTGATCTGGTGACCCCCATGGCCTGTGCAGCCGCCGCCTGCGGTGCCGATGCCATTATGGTGGAAGTCCACAACGATCCTCCCCACGCCCTCTGTGATGGTGCCCAATCCCTGACCCCGGCCCAGTTTGACGTACTCAGCGGGAAGGTACAGAAGATCCGGGAGGCCATCGCATGAACATTGGTATCTTAGGCCTCGGTCTCATTGGCGGTTCCCTTGCCCGGGCTTACGCGCTGGAAGGTCACACCGTCTACGCCGCCGAGCAAGACGGGCATATGCTTTCCTTTGCCATGCTGGCAGGAGCCGTTCATGGCAAGCTGGATGCGAAAACCATTCCAGCCTGCGATTTGATCCTGCTGGCCATCTACCCGGACGGCAGTGCTTCCTGGCTGGAAGAAAATGCCCCTCTCGTCTCTTCCACCGCTCTGGTCATGGACTGCTGCGGCATTAAGGAGAATATCTGCCAACGGTGTTTCCCGATTGCGGAGCAGTATGGATTTACCTTCGTCGGCGGCCACCCCATGGCAGGTTCCCAGTTCTCCGGCTTCAAGTACAGCCGTGCGGATCTTTTTGAAGGGGCCCCCATGGTGCTGGTGCCCCCGGTATTTGACAATATGCAGCTTCTGGACCGGGTGAAGACCGCTTTGGCTCCCTGCCATTTCGGTTTCTTCTCCGTCACCACCGCCCCGGAACACGACAAAATGATCGCCTTTACCTCTCAAATGCCCCATATTTTAAGCAACGCCTTTATCAAATCTCCCACGGCTCTGAATCACAAGGGGTTCTCCGCCGGAAGCTACAAAGATCTGACTAGAGTGGCCTGGCTGAATCCCCAGATGTGGGCGGAACTGTTTCTGGAAAACAAAGAAAGCCTTCTGTATGAGCTGGACTTCTACTTAGACTCCCTGAAAGCCTACCGGGATGCCCTGGCGCAGGAAGACGAAGAAACTTTGGTTCGCCTTCTGGACGAGGGCAAGCGGCGAAAGGAGCAGGTGGACGGATGAAAACAGTCACTGTAAACGCATCCAGATCCTATGATATCAAAATCGGTCCCGGTCTGCTTTCCACCATTGGCACGGAAGCCCAGGCTCTGGGAAAAGCAAGCCGGGTCTGCCTGGTCAGCGACAGTCAGGTATTCCCCCTGTATGGAGAAATCGTCTGCCAAAGCCTGACCGATGCCGGATTTTCCGTGGAAACCTATGTCTTCCCCGCTGGGGAAAGTTCCAAGAACGGCTCAGTTTTGCTGGATCTTCTGAACCGGCTTGCCATTATGCAACTGACCCGCACGGATCTCATTGTCGCCCTGGGCGGCGGCGTGGTGGGGGATCTTGCCGGCTTTGCCGCAGCGGTATATCTGCGGGGCATCCGGTTTATTCAGGTTCCCACGACATTGCTGGCCGCCGTGGATTCCTCTGTGGGAGGCAAAACCGCCATTGACCTGCCTGCGGGCAAGAATCTGGCCGGTGCCTTTTACCAGCCCAGTCTTGTGCTCTGCGATACGGATACTTTGTATTCTCTTCCGGAGGATATTTTCCAGGATGGTTGCGCCGAGGTCATCAAGTATGGCGTACTTTACGATCCCGAATTGTTTGCTGATTTGAAAGAGACCGGGCTGAACTTTGACCGGGAAGCCGTCATTCAGCGCTGCGTCCAGTGGAAGCGGGATGTGGTCATGGCAGATGAATTTGATACCGGTTCCCGAATGAAGTTGAACTTAGGCCACACCATCGGCCACGGCGTGGAAGCAAAGAGCCACTTCGCCCTGTCCCACGGCAAGGCCGTAGCCATCGGTATGGCCATTGTGGCAAGAAGCTGCGCATCCACCGGCTTTTGCAGCCGGGAAACCACCGCAGAGCTGGAAGCCGTTCTGCACCGCTTCAGCCTTCCCACCACCACGGAATATTCCGCAAAAGAGCTGTACACTTACACCCTTTCCGACAAAAAGCGCACCGGCGGCACGGTCAGCCTGATTTTGCCGAAGGCCATCGGTGACTGCGCCATTGTCCCCACGCCGGTGGAGCAACTGGAATCCTTCATTAAGGCAGGTCTTTGATATGGACATTACCATTACCCCCGGGAAGCTTTCCGGAACTGTCACCGTGATCCCCTCCAAATCTCAGGCCCACAGACTTCTGATCTGTGCTGCCTTTGCCCACAGGGAAACCATACTCCATTGCCCGGAAACCAGCCGGGATATGGATGCCACTGCCGGATGCCTGACCGCTCTCGGGGCTACCGTTTCCCGGGATGCCATTGGCTATCACATCACCCCCGCCAAAACCATCCCCAAAGCCGCTCACCTAAATTGCCATGACAGCGGCTCTACCTTGCGGTTCCTGCTGCCCATTGCCGGTGCCTTGGGGGTGGATGCCACTTTCCATCTGGAAGGACGCCTGTCCCAGCGGCCCCTGTCTCCCCTTTGGGAGGAAATGGAGCGGATGGGCTGCACCCTGTCCCGCCCCACATTGGACACCATCCGCTGTCAGGGAAAGCTACGGCCCGGAACCTATGCTCTGGACGGTAGCATTTCCAGTCAGTTCTTCACGGGGCTGCTGCTGGCCTTCCCCTTGATCTCCGGGGAAAGCCACATTCAAACCATTGGAACTTTGGAATCCAAACCCTATGTGACCATGACTCTGGATGCCATGAAGGCCTTCGGCGTTTCCGGCGAAAACATGACCGTCTCCGGTGGCAGAGGCTACCACAGCCCGGGAGAAATGACCGTGGAAGGCGATTGGAGCAACGGTGCTTTCTTCCTGGCAGCCCAGGCTCTTGGCAGTGATTTGGCAGTTTGCGGACTTTCCCCCGACTCTTCTCAGGGGGACCAGGCGGCGGCCCGGTGGATCCCCGCCCTGAACGTCCACCAAACCATCCCCGCCGGAGATATTCCGGATCTGGTTCCCATTTTGTCCGTTGTTGCCGCCTGCCATCAGGGGGCAGTCTTTATGGATATTCGCCGTCTGCGGCTGAAAGAATCCGACCGGGTGGCATCTGTCATCGCCATGGTCACCGCCCTGGGTGGCCGGGCAGAAGCTACGGAAAACACCCTGACGATTTACGGCACCGGCCTTCTTGGCGGAACCGTGGACAGCTGCAACGACCACCGCATCGCCATGTCCGCTGCCATCGCCGCCACAGTTTGCCGGGAAAGCGTCACCATTCTGGGCGCAGAATGCGTCCAAAAATCCTACCCCAGATTCTGGGAAGAATATAACCGTTTAGCAGGGAGGAAACTATGAGCAGTACCTACGGTGAAAATTTGAAATTATCCATCTTCGGCCAATCCCACGGCCCGGCCATCGGCATGACGCTGGATGGCATTCCAGCGGGACTTCCCGTAGATGTTAACGCCCTGCAAGTATTTCTGAACCGCCGGGCACCGGGGCAAAACGACTGGTCTACCCCCCGAAAGGAAGCAGACAAGCCGGAGTTTCTGGCAGGCATCGTGGACGGTTTTACCTGCGGAGCTCCCATTGCTGCCGTCATCGCCAATACCAACACCCGCTCCGGTGACTATGCCAACTTAAAAGACTGCCCCCGTCCCGGCCACGCGGACTACACCGCCCAGATTAAATACGGCGGCTTTCAGGATGCCGCCGGCGGTGGCCATTTCTCCGGACGGCTGACAGCACCGCTGTGCATCGCCGGCGGTCTGTGCAAGCAGTGGCTGGAAGAACTGGGCATCCGCATTGCCGCCCGGATCGTCTGCATCGGCGGTGAGACGGAGGACGTTTCCCTTGACCCGGTGAACCCCGATCTGAATGCCATTCGGAAGGATTTCCCCGTTCTAACAGAGGATACCGCACAGCGGTTCCGAAAAAAAATCGCCGAAGCCCGGGAGCAGGGCAACAGCGTTGGCGGCATTATTGAGTGCTGCATCACCGGCCTTCCTGCCGGATTGGGGGAACCCATGTTTGGTGGTGTGGAAAGCCGCATTGCCCAGATCGTCTATGGCATTCCCGCCGTGAAATCCGTGGATTTTGGTGCGGGCTATACCGCCGGGTACTTGCTTGGCAGTCAGTGTAACGATGCTTTCTCCGTGGAAGATGGTCAAATCAGAACCCTGACTAACCACTGCGGTGGCATTTTGGGCGGCATCACCAACGCTATGCCGGTGATCTTCCAGTGTGCCATCAAGCCCACCCCCTCTATTGCCATCCGGCAGCAGAGCGTTTCTCTGTCTCAGAATACCCAGCAGCCCCTGACGGTTCAGGGTCGCCATGATCCCTGCATCGTGCCCCGGGCCGTGCCGGTGGTGGAAGCTGCCGCTGCCATCGCTTTGTATGATCTCATTCTGGGCAACACCCAGACCCATAGGAGGAAGTAAGCAATGGATCTTAACGAACTGCGGCAGGAAATCGATGAAATCGATGACCGGCTTGTGAAACTGTTCTGCCAGCGGATGGACGTGGCCGCCCGGGTGGCAGATTATAAGCGGGAGAACGATCTTCCCATTTTCCACCCCGGCCGGGAACGGGCCATTTTGCAAAAAGTGGCGGACAAGGCCGGGCCGGAAATGAGCAACTACACCCGGGTGCTGTACTCCATGCTCTTTGAGCTGAGCCGCAGCTACCAGAGCAAGCGCAATGACAGCCTGAGCCCGCTGTATCAACAGATCTCTCAGTCCATCGGGGATACCCCAAAACTGTTCCCCCAGGCTCCTATGGTGGCCTGTCAGGGTGTGGAAGGGGCTTATTCCCAAATTGCCTGTGAAAAGATCTTCAAAAGCCCCATGATTCTGTACTTTAAGAACTTTGAAGGGGTCTTCAACGCCATTGAGCAGGGTATGTGTCAGTATGGCATCCTGCCCATTGAGAATTCCACCGCCGGTTCCGTCACCAAGGTCTACGATCTGATGATCCGGCACAACTTCTCCATCGTCCGGACTTTCCGGCTGAAAATCGACCACAATCTGCTGGTGAAGCCGGGCACCAAACTTTCGGATATCAAAACCATCTATTCCCATGAGCAGGCCATCCAGCAGTGCAGTGAATTTTTGCAGGCCCTGGAAAATGTCAACGTCATCCCCGTGGCCAATACGGCTCTGGCCTCCCAGATGGTCTCCCAGAGCGAAGGACAGGATACTGCTGCCCTGTCCAGCCGGTTCTGCGCCGAGCTGTATGGGTTACAGTGCCTTGCTTCCTCCGTCCAGGACAAGGGCAACAACCGGACCCGGTTCATCTGCATCAGCAAAAATCTGGAGATTTATCCCGGTGCGGACAAGACCAGTATTATGATGATCCTGTCCCACAAGCCCGGCACATTGTACAAGGTGCTGGCCCGGCTGTATACCCTGGGCATCAACGTGACCAAGCTGGAATCCCGGCCCATCCCCGACCGGGAATTCGAGTTCATGTTCTATTTCGATCTGGAAACTTCCATTTATTCCGAAGAATTTATCCAGCTCATGTGCGAGCTGGAGGATCTGTGTGAAGAATTCAAGTATCTGGGCAGCTATACCGAGGTGGTTTGATGAAATGCGGCTTACTGGGGCGGAAACTGGGGCACAGTTATTCCCCCCAAATCCATACCCTGATGGTGGATTACCCTTATGACCTGTTTGAAAAGGAACCGGAGGAAGTGGAAGATTTTATCCGCCATGGGGACTATACCGGCATCAATGTGACCATTCCCTACAAAAAAGACGTGATCCCCTTTCTGGACGAGCTGTCCCCCATGGCTCAGCGGATGGGAGCAGTGAATACCATTGTCCGCCGAAAGGACGGCTCTCTCTTCGGCCACAATACGGATTATTTTGGTTTTTCCGATTTGCTTCGCCGCAGTGGCATTGCCGTCGCCGGAAAAAAAGTGCTGGTACTGGGCAGCGGCGGGGCTTCCAATACCGCCGTAAAGGTGCTGGAAGATCTGGGGGCCAACGTCATCATCATCTCCCGTTCCGGAGAAAATAACTATCAGAATCTTTCCCGCCATGCCGATGCTGCCGTCATCGTCAACACCACCCCGGTGGGGATGTATCCCAATACCGGCGTTTCCCCCGTTGACCTCCGGAAATTTCCGAATCTGACCGGGGTGCTGGATATGGTCTACAACCCTGCCCGGACGCAACTGCTGCTGGATGCAGAAACGCTGGGGCTTCCCCACGCCAATGGATTGTGGATGCTGGTGGCACAGGCCAAGGAATCCGCCGAATACTTCTGTGGTCATGCCCTGCCGGATTCCCTCATTGAAGAGGTGTACCGAAAGCTTTCCGGGCAGATGCAGAATCTTGTCCTTATTGGGATGCCCGGCTGTGGAAAAAGCACGGTGGGGCAGGCACTGGCCGAAAATCTGAACCGTCCCTTTGTGGATGCCGACCGGGAAATCGAGCTTCTTGCCGGGAAGTCCATTCCGGAGATTTTTGCGGCTGATGGAGAAAATGCTTTCCGCACGCTGGAAACGAAAGTGCTGGAAACCTTGGGCATGCGTTCCGGGCTGGTCATTGCCACCGGCGGCGGCTGTGTCACCCGGCTGGAAAATTATCCCCTGCTCCACCAGAACGGTCAGATTTTCTGGCTTCAGCGGGCTTTGGATCAGCTGCCCACCGATGGCCGTCCCCTGTCCCAACGCAACGATCTTCACGACCTGTTCGAAAAGCGGAGGGATCTTTACGAAGCCTTTGCTGACCACAGTATTGACAACAACGACGATCTGACCCACACCCTGCGCCAAATCGCCACACATTTGGAGGAAGCCTTATGAAAATTCTGGTCATCAACGGCCCCAATCTGAACATGCTGGGCATCCGGGAGCCGGGAATCTACGGAAAAAACAGTTTTTCCGATCTGTTGCAGCTTCTGGATGACACCGCAAAAAAGCTCCATGTAGAAGTGGAACAGTTCCAGTCCAATCACGAAGGCGCAATCGTGGATAAGATTCAGGCGGCCTATGGCAATGCAGACGGCATTGTAATCAACCCCGCCGCCTATACCCATACCTCCATCGCCATTCTGGACGCTCTGAAAGCCGTGGGCATTCCGGCGGTGGAAGTCCACATTTCCGATGTGGATTCCCGGGAAGACTTCCGGCAAATTTCCTATGCCGGTCTGGCCTGCTGCAAGACCATCAAGGGCCACGGTCTGGATGGATACCGGGAGGCTATGGAATACCTGACGCAGATGTTGCACGGTGTCATTGCGAGCCAGTCCTCAGACTGGCGTGGCAATCGCTCGGATTTTTCGACCACCAATTGAATATGCACAAAGTATAAATTATGCCATCCCGACTAAGCGAAGTGCAGGTCGGGATGACATAATTTTGGGTAATTTTCAAATTATTGAACCATATCACACGGTACAACCCTTACAAAAAGCCGCATTGCAAGGATTTTGCAATGCGACTTTTTTGTGCTTATTCCACGGATTTCAATGCTTCCGCCATATTGATCTTTTCCAGCTTGAAGTAAAAGATGCCCTCCACCGCCACGGCGGCCAGCAGGGTCAATGCCACCGCCAAAGCGCAGGAGCGGAAGGTAAACACCGCCCGGAACCAGACCATGTCGATTTTGATCTGTGCCATGATAAATTCCAGCAGGAACCGTCCCAGTACCAAACCGAACAGGGAACCTGTCACGGTAAGCACCATGTTTTCCTTAAACACATAGGACGCCGTCTCCCCGGCATTGAATCCCAGCACCTTGATGGTGGCGATCTCCCGGATGCGCTCATTGATGTTGATATTGGTCAGGTTGTACAGCACGATGATGGCCAGCAGCGCTGCACAGAGCACCACCACCATGACCACCAGATCCAGCGCTTCCATCATGCCCCCCACCATATCCGCCACATCCTGGCTGACGGAAACATTCAGTACACTGTCCAGATCCGTCACCGCCGCACTGACAGCATGGATGTTTTCTCCGTCTTTTACCGCTACGTACGCCATTTGCTGCTCCGGTTTGCTCCAGTGGCTTTCCACGGTTTCCGGGGTCACCAGGCAGTAGTTGTAGACATAGTTTTCGTAAATGCCGGAAACCCGCAGTTCCATTTCTTCCATATCCGCAGAACGAACCGTCACCGTATCCCCAGTCTTGATATTCAGTGCCTCCGCCACGCCAATGGACAGGAGCATTTCGTCCTTTCCCGGCAAAGTCAGCGTGTTTGCATGGCTGTCGTGCAAGTCCATGAAGGTGTTCAGCCCATCGTCACCGGCGATCATATAGATCTCCTTCACGCCTTTTCCGGTTTCCAGTTCCACGCTGCTTTGATGGAAGTATAGATAGCTTTCCGCCTGGGAAGCAATGGTTTTCTCAAACGTTTCCCGCTCTTTCTCCGTAGGCTCCCGGCGGAAATACACAGTCATATCATAGTATGTCACGTTCTGGAACTGCCGGTCTACGATATCCACAATGGAATCCCGGAGGCCAAAACCCGCAATCAGCAACGCCGTACAACCGCCGATGCCGATGAGCATCATGGCAAGCCTTTGGCGATAGCGGAAAATGTTCCGGATGGCAACCTTGTTCAGGAAACTCAGCTTCTGCCAGATTTTGGTTTTTTCCAGGAAGATCTTTTTGCCCACTTCCGGTGCCTTGGGCCGGATCAGCTGGGCCGGTTCTTCCTGTAAGGTCTTATGGCAGCAGTACCAGGTCACCAGCAGCATCACCGCAAGATAGGATGCGGACACGGCAATGGCCAGGGGCCAATCCACCGTCAGCACCACCCTGGGCTGGATGTGGAGCATGATCTTATAGGCCTCCCAGATGATCTGGGGGAAAATGGTGCAACCCAGCACCGTGCCCAGAATGCAGCCGATGACGGCACCGGAGCCAGAATAGATCAGATATTTGCTGACGATCTCCCCGGAGGTATACCCCAAAGCTTTCAGGGTGCCGATCTGGGTGCGCTCTTCGTCGATCATCCGGGTCATGGTGGTGATGCACACCAGCGATGCGATCAGCAGGAAAAACACCGGGAACACCCGGGAAACCCCCGCTACGATATCCGAACTGCTGTCTAAGTCATTATAGCCGATGTTGCTTTCCCGGTCCAGAATGATGAGATCCGGCTGCTCCATGGCATCGATGTCCTCCCGGGCTTCCTGAAGCTCTTCTTCTGCCTCTTTCAGTTCCGCTTCCGCATCGGCCAGTTCTTCTTCCACTTCCTGTTTGGCTTTTTCGTAGTCCTCCCAGCCTTCTGCCAGTTCGTCCCGGGCCTGGCCCCATTTGCCCCAGTTCATCATCAGCACTTCATCCGCCCAATCCAGCTGCTTTTTGCTGGCATTCAGCTGCTCTTCCTGCGCCGCGATTTGGTTTTCTGCCGCAGTCAGCTGGGCCTCCGCAGAAGCAATGGCGGCATAGCCGTTATCCAGTTCGGTTTTCGCCGTAATGGAGGGTTGCATTGCATCGATCTGGGTTTGGAGGGCAGTGATTTGTGCCTGTTTTTCTTCCTCAGACAGGTTTTCGTCACTCCGGATCGCAGCGATTTGTCCATTCAAAGCAGAGATAGCGGCACTGGCCTGGGCATAGGCAGCATTTACCATGTCGGCGCTGGCATCCAGCAAAGCCTTGGTTTCCGCCAGCTGGCTCTGGGTTTCCGCTTTGGTCGCCGCAAATTCTGCCTTGGCCTGCTCCAGTTGTGCCTTGCCACTTTCCAGAGCCTTGTACCCTTCTTCGATCTCCTTGCCACCGTCGAGGAGCTGTTTCCGGGAATCTTCCAGTTCTTTTTCACCGTCTTCCAGCTCCTTCAGGGCATCGGCCAGTTCCTGCTCCGCTTCGGCCTTTCCATCTTCATATTCTTTCAGGCCGTCCAGGTATTCCTGATACCCTTCGTCATATTCTTCTTCAATTTCGTCTTTCAGCTCCTGAAAGCGGCGCTGGGACAGCTTCTCCGCCTCCGGTTCCAGAGCATCCACAACCTGATCCAGCATTTCGGAATATTCCTCCGAATAGATGGCATAGTCCCCTTTCAGGGTCAGGTTGATCTCTGTATAGTAGTCCATGTCCAGCGCTTCCGCCGGAATATAGAAATAATTGCTCAGGCTGCCGCTTCCCACAGAGGTGGTGCCCCGGTTCATATCCATGTACAGCGGCGTTGACACATATCCCACCACGGTAAAGGCCTTCCGGGTCAGGCTGTCCATAGAATCGCCCTCATTTCCGGAGGAAATGGTGATGGTTTTCCCCAGAATGGTATCGTCGTAATAGTAACCATCCGCCAGACATTCCTCCGGTGACTGGGGCATTCTTCCCCCTTCCAGGGCGGGAAGGTTGATTTTCTCCGGCAGAGCGTAAAAACGGTAGGCTTCCTCACCCTGCCCATCCAGCTGGGCGATGAGATCCAGATACTGCAATCCCTCAGCTTCCTCCACCCCGGGCAGGGATGCAAAGCTTTCCACATATTCTTCCGTCCAGCCGTAGTTGCTGATCATCCGAAGATCGAACATATTCTGCCCTTCTGTAAAGGACTGGCCGGTGGCCAGCATATCCGTCTTGGTCATCACCAGTCCCAGAAACAGTCCCGCACCCAGCATGATAATGGCGGTGATGGCAAGATACCGGCCAAAGGAACGGAATATGGATTGGCGCAGATTTTTGCGCATTGCATTTTGTTTCATTACCATTCGATCTCCGCAATATTCTGAGGGTGCTCGTTGAGGGTCACGGAAGCCACAGTGCCGTTTTTCACCCGGATCACCCGGTCTGCCATGGCGGTCAACGCACTGTTGTGGGTAATGATGATGACGGTCATGCCGGTCTTTTTTCCGGTGTCCTGCAACAGCTGCAAAATGGCCTTGCCGGTCTGATAGTCCAGAGCACCGGTGGGCTCGTCGCAGAGCAGCAGCTTGGGATTCTTCGCCAGGGCCCGGGCAATGGCTACCCGTTGCTGTTCGCCGCCGGAAAGCTGGCTGGGGAAATTTTTCATCCGCTCTTCCAGTCCCACTTCCTTCAAAACCTCCGCCGCATCCAAAGGTTCCCGGCAGATCTGGTTGGCCAGTTCCACATTTTCCAGCGCCGTCAGATTGCCGATGAGATTGTAAAACTGGAATACAAATCCTACATCATGGCGGCGGTAGTCCGTCAGCTGCTTTTTGTTCAGAGCAGAAACTTCCCGGCCATCCAGGGTCACCCGGCCGCCGGAGAGCACATCCATTCCGCCAAGAATATTCAGCAGGGTGGTCTTACCGGCACCGGAGGGGCCCACGATAACCACCAGCTCTCCTTTTTCCACCGTAAAGGACGCATCATGGAGGGCACGGATCTCCACTTCTCCCATGCGGTAGGTCTTGCTGACATTTTCAAATTCCACAAAGGGCATTTTCGTCACCTCATAAGCGCATATTTTTGTTATTATAGCACATTCCAGGGTGTATGTACAAAATATTTGTTAAAAAACGGTAAAAATCCTCCTCTGCATCTTACAGAGGAGGTATGTTTTACTTCTTCCGGAATACGATGAGCTTGCTGAAAATATAGTTCAGCACCACCACCATGACCTGGGTCAACAGTTTCCAGATATTGCCGTTCCATCCCAGAATATCCACGGCGATCAGCAGGATCACCGTCTCCATGGCGCCGGAGGCCACACGGCAGCTGACGAACTTGGTAAGCTCCGGGATCACCGTTCCTTTGGACCAGTCGTGGCTCTTGAATACAAAGGGCTTGTTGGTCAGGTAGGCAAAGGCCACCGCCGCCACCCAGGAAAACACATTACTGACGAAAGCAGAAAGTCCCAGCAGATTATACACCGGCAGGTACACCGCATAGTTGACCAGGGTGGTCAACACGCCAAAGAACAGATAAGAGAAAATGTCCCAGTATTTTTCAATCAGGGAACGCAGTTTTTGCATGATATATGTCACTCCTTTTGTAGTACCTGCCTACTATAGCACAAACCACCGCCATCTGGCAAGGAATTTTCACAAAAGATACAAAAGATACAAAAGGGTATTGACAAACGGTCTTTGTATCAGTATAATAGTATCGATACAAAAAGGAGGAATGAATTATGAAACTTGCATTCTTTGATACCAAATCCTATGATATCCCCGGTTTTGACCGTTACGCCATTCCCGCCGGTATCGAGGTCAAGTATTTCGAACCCAACCTCTCCGAAGATACTGCCGCACTGGCAGCTGGCTTTGACGCCGTCTGCGTTTTCGTCAACGATATCGTCAACGCAAAAGTGGTGGATACCCTGTACAAACTGGGGGTCAAGGCCATCGTCCTGCGCTGCGCCGGCTTTAATAACGTAGATCTCCGGGCCTGCCAGGGGAAGATCCGGGTCTTCCGGGTTCCCGCCTACTCTCCCCACGCCGTGGCAGAACACGCTATGGCCCTGCTTCTGACCATCAACCGCCGGACCCACAAGGCCTATATCCGCACCCGGGACTTTAACTTCAGCCTCCAGGGACTGGCAGGATTTGACCTTTACGGCAAGACTGTAGGCGTCATCGGCACCGGTAAGATCGGCCGGGTCTTTGCCGATATCTGCAAGGGCTTCGGCATGAAGGTCCTGGCCTACGACAAGTTCCCCAACCCGGATTCCGGCCTGCGTTATGTCTCTCTGGAAGAACTGTTCCGCACTTCCGATATCATCTCCCTCCACTGCCCCCTGACGGAGGACACCGCCCACCTCATCGATGCCCGTTCCATCGCCCAGATGAAGGACGGCGTGGTGCTCATCAACACCTCCCGGGGTGGTCTGGTGAATACGGAAGATCTCATCACCGGCATCAAGGAAAAGAAGATTGGTGCCGCCTGCCTGGATGTTTATGAAGAAGAAGGAGACCTGTTCTATGAAGATTTCTCCGGCCACATCGTCCGGGACGACAAGCTGGTGCGACTGATCTCCATGCCCAATGTCATCGTTACTTCCCATCAGGCTTTCCTGACGGAAGAAGCCCTAGACAACATCGCCGCTACCACGGTGAGTAACCTCACCGCCTTCTTCTCCGGCCACCCGGACGAACACACAGAAGTGGTGTGCCCCAACTAAAAAGCACTTTGCCCGCGAAAATTCCCCGGACTGCAAACCATCTCGTTTGCAGTCCGGGGAATGTATTTACAGCACTTTTGCATACAGCAGACAAGTCAGTGGCACTTTCTTCCCGCCGAAATCCAGCAGCGTATCTTTTTCGCCCACCTTGTCAAACCCTCTGTGCTCATAGAATTGATAGGTACAGGCATCATCCGTATACAGGTATACCTCTTTTCCTTTCGCCTGTCTTGTTAATTCCTGCAGAAGCATGGTTCCGATACCTTTGATTTTCACATCCGGATTTGCCGCCAAAAAGATGATCTCTCCATCGGGAGAATGGGTTTTCCTGTACTGAGCCAACATTTCCTGATTGATGGTATCATAGGCCCCGGCACTTTCCCTGAAAAAAAGCCTTTGGATGCAGTCAATACATGCTACATAAGCCGCTTTTCCTCTGGACTTGTATTTGGGAACTTCCCCGTAGATTTCCGCCAGTAGGACTCCCGCCAGGGTATCTCCCTCATACGCCGCAATGACATGGGTCGCACGGTTGGTTTCCAGATACCAAAAGTATCTGCCATACATATTTTGCAAGAGTTTCTGCTTCAAATACAGGTCAAAGTGCATTCCCCGGACGGCAAATCCGATGACTTTGTCCATATCTTTTCTTTGAAATTCTTTGATTTCCATTTGTATACTCCATGCGATTTGATATTTCAAGAGTATGGTATCAGAAAAATATGAAGAAATCTACCAAGCCAAGGCGCACTTTCGGAATATTTGCAGGAAAATCAGTGCCAAGATCCCTCCGCTCGCTTTGCTCGGTCGGGATGACATATTTTTACATGAACTGCCCACTGTCAACTGTCAATTGTCAATTGTCAACTCAAAACCCCAGTTCTTCTCCCACCAGGATCACTTTGATCCGCTGGGCGGGTTTGCTGTTGCGGGTGATGAGAATCTGGTTACAGATGCAGTTATCGCCCTTGCAGTCGGCGCAGGCGCCGGTGACTTCGCAGGGAGTGGCAATGGGGAAACGCTGCTTGTTCATGGGCGCAGCAATGGTTCTGGCACGACGGACAGCATCTTCCACAGTGGCCACCACCTTATTCATGCCCGCAATGACAATGACAGAATCCGGGCCGTAGACGATGGCGCCCACCCGGTTGCCGTTACCGTCAATGCTGACCATCTGGCCGTCCATGCTCAATGCGTTGGCCCCCACCAGGAATACATCCGCCAAAAGAGCCTGCTTCATCATGGCGTTGCGCTCTTCCATGCCCTTGGCGGTGTCCCGGTCGATGGCCTTGTAAGGGCCCTTGCGCACGGCATCGATGAGGCCGATCTGCTCAGCAGACAGGGCACCACCCCAGCCTACCGTTGCCCCCTCCGGGATCAGTTCCAGAGCTTTTTCCAGTGCCTCTTCCCGGCTGGCGCAGTACCAGGCGGCAAAGTTCCGGCTGCGCAGATTCTTCACCAGCAGATTGCCCCGCTTTTCATAATACTTTCTGGTTGCTTCGTTCATGTCTGTCCCTCCAAAGATTCTATTACTGCGGCAGTGTCACGGTAAACTCCGTGGCTCCCCGCTGACTTCCCAGTATAACCGTGCCTCCGTGGAGGGTCACGATCTGTTTGACGATGGCAAGGCCGATGCCGTTTCCTTCCGTGGCGTGGGATTCATCCACCTGATAGAATTTCCGGAAGATCCGGTCCCGGCTGGCTTCCGGGATCTCCACGCCGGTGTTCCGGATGTGCACCGCCAGCTTCCCTTCCCCCTCCCGGATCCGCACCCGGATGCTTTCTCCATCCGGTGTGAATTTAATGGCATTTTCCAGCAGGTTGATCCAGACCTGTTTCATCAGTTCCTCATTGGCCCGGACGGTATATTCCGGGAATTCCAAATCCAGATCCAGATCCCGCTTTGCCCACTTGTTTTCCAGCAGCAGAAAGCAGCTGCGGATCTGTTCGGAAAGATTGTAAGTGGTCACATGGGTCAAAATGGTCTGATTCTCCACCTTGGTCAGGTTTAGTACATTGGTGGCCATGTGACTTAACCGCAGGGATTCTTCTTCAATGACGGCAATGTATTCCTGCTGCTTTCCCGGCCCAAGTCCGCCCTTGCGCAAAAGGGTAGCAAATCCTGCAATGGAAACCAGCGGGGTTTTGAATTCATGGGAGAGATTGTTGATAAATTCCCCCCGGAGCCGCTCGGTGCTTTCCAGCTGCTCCGCCATTTTGTTGAAGCTTTGGGTCACATTGACATAAGGCGGATACATCTGCATCACTGCCCCCGCCTGGATCCGGGTGGAAAAATCCCCGGAAGCCAGTTTGTCCATGGAGTTGATGAGCTCCCGAATGGGCCGCAGGGGCACCATGCTGGCAGCCAGTGCCACCAGCATACCCACCGGCACACTAACGCCGACACACAGCAGCATCACCCGCCCCGCATTCTCCGGCGTCACGTCTGTCAGGGTCAGCAGGCGGTTGTTGACGATCAGCAGCACCGCCACGGCGCAGAGCACCGCCGTCACCAGCACCGCCAGAAATACCACCAGTGCCAGCATGGACATAAGTCCCCAATGGTGCTTTTTCATACCTTCTTCACCGCCTTATATCCCAGTCCCCGGACGGAGACGATTTCAAATTCCGGCCAGGTCTCAAACCGCTTCCGGAGCCGTCCGATATGTACCGTCACCGTTTCCCAGCCAGTCTCGCTGTCGGCACCCCAAATTTCGTCCATCAGCTGGATCCGGGTAAAGATCTTTCCGGGGTAGGACAGGAGTTTGTATAAAAGCAAAAATTCCTTCTGAGGCAGGGTCAGACACTCACCGGGGCGGCTTACCGTCATGGCATCGTAATCCAGCACCACGTCCCCCAGCAGGATCCGCCGCTGGCTGACGATTTGCGCCCGCCGCAACAGCGCCCGGATCCGCAGGAGCATTTCCTCCGTATCCACGGGTTTGGTCATATAGTCATCGGTTCCCGCCAGAAATCCCAGCTTTTTATCCTCCTGAAGCTGCTTGGCGGAGACCATCAAAATGGGCAGATCATTCTGGTTCTGCCGCAGGATCTTGGTAAAGGCGTAGCCATCCAGTTTTGGCATCATCACGTCCAGCACCACCAGATCGATGTGCGCTTTGTCCATCAGTGACAGGGCTTCCTCCCCGTTGGAGGCCGTGCTGACCAGATAGTTCTCCCCTTCCAAAATCGCCCGGAACAGCATCCGGGTATTTTTGTCATCATCCACGACAAGAATTCGAAACATGGTTTTCCCCCCTAATTTTCTCTATTATACCAGCGACGGAAAAAACTGTAAACGATTATTTTCGACAAGGCTCACCTTTCATCAAAAGAAAAAGATTGCAATTTTGCAGCGCAAGTGGTAGATTAGGAGCAGTTAACAGTTGATAGTTGACAGTTGTGGTATCCCCTTCGGGGATGATTTTAAATTCAGAATACATAATGGGTATTGCATACAGATGCCCAGCGCCTTTACTCACATAGACAGAACGAGGTCACCAATATGAAAAACATGCACTTTAAGCGCAAGCTTCCCATCCCCAAAGAGATTAAAGCCCAGTATCCTCTGACGGAGGAACTGATCCGCAGAAAAGCTCAGCGAGACTTGGAGATCGCCGACGTATTCACCGGCAAATCTGACAGGCTGATTCTGGTCATTGGCCCCTGTTCTGCCGACCGGGAGGATGCGGTGCTGGACTACTGCACCCGTCTGGCCGCCCTGCAGGAGCAGGTGCAGGACAAGCTGATCCTGATCCCCCGGGTCTACACCAACAAGCCCCGCACCACCGGCGACGGCTATAAGGGTCTGCTCCACCAGCCCGACCCGGAACAGGCGTCGGACATGCTGGAAGGTGTCATCGCCATCCGGCGGCTCCACACCAACGTGCTGGCAAATACCGGCCTGTCCACCGCTGACGAAATGCTGTACCCCGACAATTACCGGTATCTGTCTGACCTGCTGGCCTATGTGGCTGTGGGTGCCCGCAGTGTGGAAAATCAGGAGCATAGACTGACTTCCTCCGGCATTGCCATTCCCGTGGGTATGAAGAACCCCACCAGTGGAGATATCTCCGTCATGCTCAATTCCATCATGGCCGCCCAGCACCGCCATACCTTCATCTACCGTGGCTGGGAAGTGGAGACCGACGGCAATCCCCTGGCCCACGCTATTTTGCGGGGCTATGTCAATAAGCATGGCGAGGCCATTCCCAATTATCACTATGAGGATCTGGTTCACCTGTACAATGCCTACTCCGCCAAGGGGCTGGAAAATATTGCCCTGATCGTGGACGCCAACCACTCCAACTCCGCCAAGAAGTACGATCAGCAGCCCAGAATCTGCAAGGATGTGCTCTACACCTGCCGCCACAGTGCCGACATTCAACACATGGTCAAGGGCTTCATGATCGAAAGCTATCTGGAAAACGGCTCCCAGAAAATCAGCGACCACATCTACGGCAAATCCATCACCGATCCCTGCATTGGCTGGCCGGAAACGGAAAAGCTGGTAAAGGACATTGCGGAGCTGGTATAACGAAAGCCTGCTGCAAATTTCGCAGCAGGCTTTTTATTGCTTTTATCCGGTAACTTCCGTAATAGTCATTGGCAGGGTATACACCTGTTCTGTGCCCACCTTGTCCACCGTTGTCAGTTCAAAGAACAGAGAGTCTTTCCAGCTGTCAAAGGAACTCCGCTGGATTTTATCTTTGTGAAACACACCGTTACCGGATATGCTTCCCAACGAACGGTTCTCCAGAAGCATTTCCCCTGCATTGACAAGCACCATTCGGAAGAAATCCTCCCGTTCCCCATCCAACAGAAAGTAGAACCTGGTTGTATAAGACACGATATCTGTGCCAACTTCTTCCGCAACCTGCAAGTCACCGCCATGGAAAACGTCTTTTCCGTCCTCCATTACCATAACGCCATTGGTCACGGAAAGCAGTTCGTTTTCCCCATGGAAAGAATAGACCCGTGCAGATTCCTGCTCCGCTTTTCCACAGCCAGCAAACATCAGCACCATTGCCAATGCCAGTAAAACGCTCGATATCTTCTTCATGGTGTTCTCCTTCCCGGTCAGGCGTGTTTATTCCTTCATCTTACTGGAAAACAGTACCGTTTCCTCCGGTTGCAGGCTCAAGCGGATGCTGCGGTCATCCTGCTTTTCCCAGTTCAGCTTTCTTCCGAAGACTTCTTCCAAAGGTGCGTCTGCGCCGATGGCGCCCAGAGGCAGGCGGATGGTCTGGGCATCCTTGCTGGCAGAAATGACACCAACAAAAGCTTCCCCCTCCCAGAACCGGGCGATGGCCAGCACCTGATCCTGAGCATACAAAAACTGCATACCGCCGTGGGACAGAGCCTTGTGGTTCTGCTTCAGCTTTGCCATGGTCTGATACAGCCGGTACTGCGCTCCGCTCTGGAAATCCTTGTCCCAGGGCATGGGATAGCGGCAGCCTTCCATGGATTCGATATAGCCGTCAGCCTCGGCCTCGTCGCCATAGTAGATGGACGCCGCACCGGTCAGCAGGAACTGGAACACCACCGCTCCCCGGTAGGCTTCCCGGCTGATGATGGGGTTATTGTGAAGCCGGGAAATATCGTGGCTGTCGAAGAGGTTGAACTGGTTTTCCTGCAAGGCGTAGGGCATTTTTGCCAGATGCTCCAAAATGCGGTTTTTCACATCCGTTGCCGTCATTTTATAAGGCACCTGTCGCAGTGCCGGGTGCCGGGCCATGAAGTGATCCGGTTCTCCCAAAAACTGCCGGATCACCCGTCCACAGCCGTAGTAATTCATGGGAGAATCCCAGCAATCCCCCTGCATGTAAGGCGCGCAGTCCCCCCAGTCCTCCGCCAGAATGTAGGCCTGAGGATTGACCTCCCGGATGCTTTTGCGGATCTGGGGCCACAACTCTTTGGCAAGCTGATATTCATTGTTCCGGGCGAAGACATCCGCCACGTCAAACCGCCAGCCGTCAATGGAGTAAGGCGGCTTGAGCCACTTTTTCAGTACCGAGTCCTCCCCCCGGTAGATCACATCCCGGAGATCTTCCGAAGTGTAATTCAGGGTGGGCAGGGTATCCACTCCCAGCCAGCCGTGGTAGTCGTTACCCTCCCCGAAGAAGTAGTAAGACCGCTCCCGGCTGTCCGGGTTATTGTAAGCACCAATGGACTTGTCAAACCAGATACCATCCCGGTTGAACCACTTGTGGGCAATGCCGGTGTGGTTGATGGAGATATCCAGAATGATCTTCATGCCGTTTTCATGGATAGTCCGGCACAGCTCTGCCAGCGCTTCATCCCCGCCAAAGTGGGGGTCCACATGAAAATAGTCCAGACAGTCGTACTTATGGACGGAAGGGGCGAAGAAAATAGGATTTACGTACAGGGCCGTCACACCCAGTTCCTTCAGATAGGGAATCTTCTGGGTAATGCCCTGCAAGTCGCCGCCATAAAAGTCCAGGCAGTGGCTCTGCTCGTAGGGCATAGCAGGTTGGTTCCAGTCCGCCACATGGATGGTGGGATAGCCGGACTGACTGTATTCTCCATCCTGCACATCATTGGCAGGATCCCCGTTGCAGAACCGCTCCGGGAAGATCTGGTAAAATACCGCCTCTTTCACCCATTCCGGCTGCACATAATCCGCAAGCAGCACAAAATCATAGGTGTGATCCGGAAGATACGTGGTGATCTCCTTCTGGGTATAGAAATAGACCACATTTTCGCAGACCAGATAGAACTGATAAGGCACCCGGTTTTCGTTGATGAACAGAGGAGCTTCGTAATAGACAAGCCCTCCTTCCCGCCGGGACTCAACCATATCCGTGAACTTCTCCACGCCGTTGGGCATGGTGCGCAAAATCACCTGCTTTACCGGGGCATCGGCATACATGCGGATAGACACCGTCACGGTGTCAAAAAGTTTGGGACTGGGATCGCTGACAAAGGCGGCCGTGCCGTCGGAATACACACTTTCCAGCCAGGAATTCATGTTTGTACACTTCCTTTTTGATTATTGTATCAAAAAACTTATTTTTAATGGCAGCAAAACCGCAACCCTTCCCCCGGGGGGGAAGGTGGATCGCCGTCAGGCGAGCCGGAAGAGGAACGGCGAAAGCTTAAAGTTTGCAAGATGTCTGATACCGCGCAGAAACCATAACATTTCCGCCCGCATTCCTCTTCAGTCACGGCTTACGCCGTGACAGCTTCTCCCCGGGAGAAGCGATTTGCGGCCTGCCGCCGAATCACATACTTCCTCAACATTTACTGTTGAGCCAGTCGATCATGTCCTGCCGGCCCTGTTCTGTCATGGGGAAGGTCTCGCTGCCTTCCATTTCGCTTTTTTCGTAGCAGAACAGACCGTGCCAGTATTCCACCGTGATGTTGCTCTGTTCAAAGTCCACCTCTTTCGGGGTGGCCATGACTACATTGGGCTTGGCCCGGAACCGGAACAAACCCAGAGAGCCGGTGAAGATATTGTTCATGGCAAAAGTGTGCAAAGTAGGGATGAAGATCTCTGCCATGTTATTCCTCCATCAGGCTTTCCATTTCATCCAGCAGCTGACCAAACAGAGCCAGGGCTTCCTCTACCGGTTCCGGGCCAGTCATATCCACACCGGCGCCCTTCAACAGCTCGATGGGGCTCTTGCTGCATCCGCCGGAGAGGAAGTTCAGATAATCCTGCACTGCACGCTCCCCTTCCCGCAGGATCCGCCGGGACAGGGCAATGGCGGCACTATAACCGGTGGCATACTGGAAAACGTAATAATTGTAATAGAAATGGGGAATTCTTGCCCACTCCATGGCAATATGGTCATCCACCACCATATCCGGGCCGTAGTACAATTCATTCAGCCGCTTGTATTCCTGGCAGAGCACATCCGCCGTCAGGGTCTGACCTTCCGCCACCAGCTTGCCGATGTTCAGCTCAAACTCGGCGAACATGGTCTGGCGGTAAATGGTGCCCTTGAACTGATCCAGGAAGTGGTTAATGAGATAAGCCCGCTGCTTTTTGTCCGTGGTCTTGCTGAGCAGATGCTCCATAAGCAGTGCTTCATTGCAGGTAGAGGCCACTTCCGCCACGAAGATTACATAATCCGCATCCATGGGATTCTGGTGTTTGTTGGACAGGTAGGAGTGAATGGCGTGACCCATTTCATGAGCCAGAGTAAACTGGCTGTCCAGACTGCCGCTGTAGTTCAGCAGTACATAGGGATGCACATCTGCACCGGCGGAGTAAGCACCGCTGCGTTTGCCCACGTTCTGATAAACATCGATCCAGCGGTTGTCAAAGCCCTCCTTCAGGATGGCCCGGTAATCTTCTCCCAGAGGGGCCAATGCGTCATAAACCGTCTGCTTGGCCTGCTCGTAGGGAATGCTGGCATCCACATCAGGAAGCAGCGGGGTGTAAACGTCATAGAAGTGGAGCTCCTCCACCCCCAGCAGCTTTTTCCGCAGCCGGACATAGCGGTGCATCTTGTCCAGATTTTTGTGGACGGCTTCGATAAGGTTCAGATAAACGGAAGTCGGCACATTGGTATCATCCAGAGACCGGACGAAGGCGTTTTCATAGTGCCGGGCGTCGGCAAAAAATTTCAGCTGCTTATTCTGGGCATTCAACAACGAGGCCGCCGTATTCCGGAAGGCACCGAACCCGTCATAGAGATTTTCATAGGCACTTTTCCGCAGCACTCTGTCCGGGCTTTCCTGCAAGCGGACGAAGGTTCCCTGGCTCAGGGGATGGCGATTGCCCTCTGCGTCCACCGCATCGGCAAAAGTCAGGTCGGCATCAGCAAAAGAGCCGTAAACCGTATCCGGGGTCTGAGCCATTTCTCCGGCAGCGGCCAGCAGTTTTTCTTCCTGAGCAGACAGTGTGTGCGCTTTCCGGCGGCGCAGATCCGTCAGATACCGGCGGTATCGCTCCAGCTGGGGATATTCCCCATAAAACGTCTCCAGCATTTCCTCCGGAATGGCCATGATCTGGGGGGTATCAAAACTCAACGCTGCACCGATCCCCACCATGGTTCCCATGAATTTGCCCTGCATGGCCTGATAGAAAGCGTTGCGGGTATCCTCGTCCGCCCGGCGCATGCAGTAATTGCCCAGCCGCTCTGCCATGACATTCAGCTGCTCTGTCTTGTAAAGAAAATCGTACAGTGCCTGTCCGCTTTCTCCCAGATGGCCGTCATAAGCTTTCAGCTCCTGGGCCAGCACTTCCATAGCCTGCCGGTCCTGTTCCCAGGATTCATTGGTGGGATACAGGTCTTCCAGTGCCCATTTGTCCGCCTGAGGAATATCCTCCCGAAGGGGGATCTGTTTGATTTCGTCCATAGTATTGCCCTCCTGTGTTTTTTCTGTATTATACCACAATGCTTCAAAAATTCAACAGTCCTTGCATTCCCCGGGAAATTGTGGTATCATCAGCAGCGGTGATAAAAATGAGAGAAAAAGTAACCGGCAGCCTGTCTTTGGTGGCTGCCACCATTATCTGGGGCTTCGCCTTCATTGCCCAGAGTGTGGGCATGGACCGGATCGGTCCCTTTACTTTTCAGGCCGTTCGCTGCCTGCTGGCGGTGCTGGTGCTCTTCCCCGCTTCCTTCCTGCTGGAAAGAAAAAGCTGCGGCATCCGAACCTCCTGGAACCTGTGGAAAGACAAGCGTCTGTGGAGATCCGGTCTGCTTTGCGGCGTCTGCCTGTTTGTGGCTGCCACACTGCAACAGATCGGCCTTATTTATACCGATGCCGGAAAAGCCGGATTTCTGACCGCCATGTACATCGTGCTGGTTCCCATTTTCGGCATTTTTCTGGGGCGGAAAATCCCCAAAAGTGCCTTGTTCAGTGTCCTGATGGCGGTTGTGGGACTGTACCTACTGAGCTGCGCCGGTGTGGATACCGTCAACGTCGGTGATTTGTGTCTCATGGGTTGCGCTTTGGGATTTACCGTGCAGATCCTCTGCATCGACCGGGTGGCCCAGGGGCTGGACGGTGTCCGGCTCAACTGCATTCAGGCTCTCACGGTGGTGGTACTGTCCCTTCCCTTTGCCGCCGTTACGGAAACCATTGTGGTATCTGACCTGCTGGCCTGCTGGAAGAGCCTGTGCTTTGCCGGTATCTTAAGCATGGGTGTTGCCTACACTCTGCAAATTCAGGCCCAGAAGAAGCTGGACCCCACTGCTGCTTCTCTGCTGATGAGTCTGGAATCCGTATTTGCCGTCCTGGGTGGCTGGTGGCTCCTGGACGAACGGATGACCCCCGCAGAATTACTGGGCTGCTGCCTGGTTTTCGCCGCCGTGGTGATCTCCCAGTTGCCGGAACGGAAGGCTTAACCATCGCCCCCGAATTGCTGCCACAATTCGGGGGCGATGGCATTTTGTTACACCGAAGCAAATACCCGGTGTAGACTCGATGACACTAGGGTGTCGTCCCCAGCTGGACGGGGATGAACAACAGTCCACCGGACTGTTGCATTCAGATTGGTTCGGGTTCCGTTTGTATAAAAAAGAAGGGCATCCTAATGGATGCCCTTCTTTTTTATGCGAGAGAGGGGACTCGAACCCCCACGGCGTAACCACACGCACCTCAAACGTGCTTGTCTACCATTCCAACACTCTCGCAAACATGCTTAAGTATTATAACGATAAAACGCCGGTTTGTCAATAGCTTTTTGGGAATTCCTCCCTGCCCCGCCCTCATTTTCTTCGTTTCAGGCCACCGCTGCAATAAATCAGCCCCAGCGCAGACACCGCCATACCGATCAAACCAACGTAAGGCGCCGGATCCTGTCCTGTAGCAGGAGACGCCATCACTCTTGGCAGCGGCTCCAGCTGCACATTCAGATTCCACCGGCCATCGCTGGGGATCGTCAGCAAAAAGGACTGGATGGGATAAAATCCATCCGTCAGCTCTGACTGCATCAGTAAGTACAATCCCTCTTCCAAATCAGAAAACACAGCGTCGCCATCCACATCCAGCAACATGGTCACGCCGCCCTCTCCTGCGGAGCCTTCCATCCACTGGGCCAAATGGGGGGACAGGGCATCTTCCTCCCGGACAAAGCCACCGCCAAACCCTTCCCGAATATGGTAGCCATCGCTGCTTTTTGTTCCCACATGGTACAGGGTAAAGCTCCCGTTGGTCACCGGCAGCTCCCCCACGTCCATATGCAGGGCAATGCTTCCCACCGCTTCCGATGCCGATACCGGCACGTTACACAAAAGCAGGCACAGCAGCCCCACTATGAGACAGATTCCTTTTTTCATCAGACAAATCTCCCCTTTCGTGATGATGAGACAAGTATACACTGTCCCGCCGGAAGATTTCGTCGAAAGAGGAAGGGATGCAAAAAAGCGCACTCCAGGTGGAGTGCGCTTTCGGCCTATGGGATTACTCTTCCACCACAGAAATGGCGGTGATGTGGGTGTTGGCGCCCTCGTACCAGTACAGGAAGCCTTCCACATTCACGGTATCACCGGAGCTCAAGTTGCCAACAGCGGCGTACAGATCGGTCTCAGGGCCGGTCAGGTAAGCTTCCACACAGAAGCTGTACTCTTCGCCGTCCTTGTTCAGGGTAACGTAGATGTCGTCACCGGGCTCGCCGTTCTTGTACTCGATGCCAACAACGCTCATGCCGTTGAAAGCAACCAGCTCGTTCTGATGGTCGATGAGCTCATCGGTGCCCAGCAGTTCGGTCACGTCCAGAGCTTCGGCAATGTATGTGTCGCCGTCCTCCACGAAGATGAAGGTGCCGTCCATGACTTCCACTTCACCGGCCCATTCGCCCTTGTAACCGGTAACCTGAATCTTGGTGCCGGGAACCAGCTTGGCAGCGTCTTCCTCGGAGCAGGCCAGCTCATACAGGAAGTAAGCGCCGTCCTCACTCTGGCAGTAGACGGTGATCTTGTTGTCCCACCAGGACTGATGGCCCTGAACGTAGGTCTCGATGACCACCTGGCTGTCCAGCTCAGCGGCCATGTATTCCTCGTGGGTCATAACAGCGGCAACCTCTTCAGCAGCCTCGGTTTCCACTTCGGCAGCTTCGGTCTCCACAGCGGCCTCGGTGGTGGCAGGAGCCTCTTCGGTCTTTGCACAGCCGGCGAATGCCAGGATCATGGACAGTGCCAGCAGCATAGCAATGATCTTCTTCATTTTTCAATTTCTCCTTTATTAGGATAAGGTTTTGTGCCTTGGCACATGGCTATTATACAGCGATTTCGGCAAAAATCAATGTACGGACTGCACAATTTACACTTTTTTCTTCTTTTTGTAACTTACCAGTCCATAAATGCCCATGTCGAGCCAGCAAAGTGTCAGCGTTGCAAGCAGTGCTTTGGACTCTCCCGGCAGTTCCCCCAAAGAGACCTGGCCGGAGCTCAAACTCACCTGATCCAGCCGGTACAGGGCAGTGACTTCCTCCGTCAGCTGGACAAGATAGTCTTCATCCACGGTCTGACCCCGGCGGACAGCTTTGTTGACATTCTCAATGAGCTGCCCCGCCGCATCCCGGAGGGAGGCAGAGCCATTGAAAACCGGGGTAACAAAAGTATTGTCCGTATTGTCCAGCAGCAGTTTTGTGGCATCGATCTTGATGGAATAGTGCAGGTCGTTATCTTCCCCGCTGCGGTTTAAGTAATCCTGATAAGTCTCGCTGTTCTGAGCCTTAGCCGTCACCGGGGCATAGCCCTCGGTCTGGGAATAGGCGATCTGGACATCGTTGGTCAGCATATACTGAGCAAAGAGCCAGGATGCCAGCACCTCCTGAGGATCTTCCTTATTGAACACGCAAAGAGACGGGCCCTGGGAGATCATGGTGGGTTTCTCCGGCTCAAACTGGGGGATGGTCATGACCACCGTTTCAAATTCCACCAGCTTTTCTTCCGCAATATCCACCAGCGGGGCATCGCAGCCCATCCAGGTGGCACCGGCGGTGGAATCCACGGCGAAAATGCACTGTCCCGCATTCAGGAAGTTGGCCGGATATCCCGCCAGCTTGAAGGTGTTGAAAGCACCGCTCTGGGCATGTTCCGCCACCGTGACAAGCAAGCTGTCCGTGGTGTCGTTGAACATCTGAATTTCGCCTAACGAGGTGGAATACCCCGCCCCCTCCTGCTGAAGCATCTGGATCATCATATTGTCCGTAGACTTATACAGGAAGGGAATCAGCACCTTCTGTCCGTTGACAAGATAGTTACCATCGGCATCCTTTGCCATAGCCGCTTCAGAAACTTCCCAGACGAAGTCCCAGGTCAGGATCTCCGGCAGGGTAAAACCCAGCTTTTCCACATAGGTCTTGTTCACATAGCAGCATTCCGTGGAGCGCATGTAAGGCACGGCATAGTAGTGTCCGGCGAAAGCGCATTCCTCCAGAAATTGGGAGATAATTTCCTCCTGCGCAGGCCCGTCAAACCGCAGCTCGCTGCCGCCGAGACCATAACGTGCATCGGCAAAGAGGTCATCCAGGGGCACCACCGTATCTGCACCGGTGAGGTAAGTGGCAATGTGGTCCGGGTAAGTAATACAGACATTGGGAGTGGTATCCGTGGCGATGTTGGTGATGACATCATTGTAAATGCGGCCGTAGTCTGTATACAGCCGGAGATTCACGGTGATATTGGGATACAAGCTCTCAAAATCTGCAATGGCCTGTTTGTAGATCTCTACTTGGGTCAGATTGGTATCGTTTTTCGCCCAGAAGCTGATCTCATAGTCCCGGGATGTATCGAAGGATTCCGGGATGGTAAAGACCTTCTGCTCCTTCTGGCCGTGGCAGGCCGTCAGGGAAAGCATCAGGCAGAGGAGCAGCAGGATAGATACGCATTTTTTCATCCCTTCATCCCTCCTCTGGAAACGCCTGCCATGATCTTCTTCCGGAAAATCAGGAACAGAACAATCAGCGGCAGAGAAATCACCACCACCGCCGCCATCATGGCGGGGATATTTTCCCGGCCGAAGCCATTTTGGCGAATTTCCTGAATGCCGTTGGACACCAGAAAGTATGCCTTATCGTCCGTCACCAGCCGGGGCCAGACGTAGGAGTTCCAGCATTCAATGACCTTCAAAATGGTGATGGTCACGATAGTGGGGCGGCAAATGGGGATCATCACCTTCCACAGGTACTTAAAATCCGAAGTGCCGTCCACCTTGGCGGCATAGTAAAGCTCGTCGGGGATCTGGGCGAAATTCTCCTTCAGCAGGTAGATGTAAAACACCGATGTTACAGAGGGCAAAATCAAGCCCGTGAAGGTATTGCGCAGATCCCAGTTGGTGATGGTCACATAGTTGGTAATGACCACCAGTTCCGTGGGGATCATCATCAGTGCCAGAAACAGGGTAAATACCAGATCCTTCCCCCGGAAATTCAGCCGGGCAAAGGCAAAGGCCGCCAGCACCGTCACCACCAGCATCAGGGCCGTGGTAATAACGGTAAAGACGATGGTATTGGTAAAATACCCCGCCAGAGGCACCGCTGTGAAGGCTTCCACATAGTTTTCCAAAGTGGGCGACAAGGTGTACAGCTGGGGGATCCACTCGGAGTTGTAGGAACCGTAGCTTTTTACCGACGTCAGCACCATCCAGTAAAAGGGAAACAGCACCAAAATCGCCCAGATACTCAGCAAAGTGTAAGTCACAGTCTTGCGGATACCATTTCCGATCCGGGCACGTTTTTCGATTTTTTCGTAATCCATGGTGCCCTCCTTAGTAGTGAACGTGCTTCTTGCTGACCAAAAGGTTCATGCAGGTAATGGTCAGCACGATGGTGAACAGAATCACCGCCGCAGCGGAAGCATAGGACGGATACCCGCCGGAATTGCCGTAAAGCAGGTCGTAAATGTAGCCCACTATGGTGTTCATCCCGGCGGCGTTCAGCTCCGTACCAAACAAAGCCACCGCATCGGAGTAAGCCTTAAACGCTCCGATGAAGCCGGTGATAATGAGATAAAACACCGTGGGAGAGATCATAGGCAGAGTGATTTTCGTGAACACCCGCCACTTGGGAGTACCATCCACCTTGGCGGCATTGTAATAGGTCTGGTCAACGGAAGCCAGCGCACTGGTAAGGATCAAAATCTTAAAGGGCATGACCACCCAAATGGTGTAAATGCACAGCACCAGCATCTTCGCCCAGTAGGGGCCATCAATGAAGTCCACCGGGGCCATGCCGAACCAGCTCAGCACCAGATTGGCAAGGCCGTCAGAATAAGGCGTCTGCTTGAACAGGATCATAAACACCAGTCCCACCGCCAGCGTATTGGTGACATAGGGCAGGAAGTACACCGTCTGGTACAGATCCCGGAGTTTGCGAATGGAACTTAAGCCCACGGAAATGGCCAGAGCCAGTCCGGTGGATACCGGCACGGTGATGATGACCAGAATGAAGGTATTTTTCAGGGCCTGCAAAAAGTAAGGATCCCGCAACACATAGGAATAATTATAAGTACCCGTGCCGAAATAGGTCCGGGAGGCGAAGTTATACCCTTCCTCAAAGGAATAGACGAACACATCAATGAGGGGATACACCAGAAACAGTCCCAGAAAGACCATGGCAGGCAGCAAATACAGCCAACCTTTTTTGGTTTTTTGTTCCATGTTTTTCTCCCTTACTGCAGGCGGATGCGCTCGCCGGTGTCTTCCCGGAAGGCAAAGACCTTGTTGGGTTTCAGGTCAAAGCGCACCTGTTCGCCGGTGAGCTTCGGCAGGTCTTCCCCGTCCACGATGGCACGGAAATTCTCTCCTGCGAAGGCATTATGGCCGCAGACCACGCTGATATCCCGGCCCATGACCTCCACCCGCTTCTTTTTGCATTCCAGCACACCCTTTTCCGCCGGAACAAATCCCTCCGGCCGAACGGCCACGGTGACGGCTTCCACATCGGCGCAGTTTGTGTCCATCACGGCGCAATCGCCGATGTACACCTTTCCACCCCGGACGCTGCCACGGAAGACATTGATAGGTGGCGTACCCAGGAACTGGGCAACGAACAGGTTCACCGGATCGTCATAGACCTGCTGGGGTTCCCCGGTCTGCTGCACCACACCTTCCCGCATGACCACGATCTGATCGGAGATGGACATGGCCTCCTCCTGATCGTGGGTGACGAACACCGTGGTGATCCCCGTTTCCCGCTGGATGCGGCGAATTTCCTCCCGGGTCTGGAGCCGCAGCCGGGCATCCAGATTGGAAAGGGGCTCATCCAGCAGCAAAATTTTCGGCATCTTCACCAGCGCCCGGGCGATAGCCACCCGCTGCTGCTGGCCACCGGAAAGTTCGCTGGGCTTGCGGTCCATGAGATTCTCGATCTGCACCAGTTTGGCCGCTTCCATCGCTTTCTCCGCCATTTGCTGTTTGCTCAGCTTGTCCTTCCCTTTCCGGTTTTCCAGGGGAAACATGATATTCTGCTTCACCGTCAAATGGGGATACAGGGCGTAGTTCTGGAACACCAGACCCACCCCACGGTTCTCCGCAGGCAGGTTGGTCACCTCGTCCTCCCCGAAGAAGATCTTGCCGGAGGTAGGCTTTTGCAAGCCGGACAGCAGGTTCAGGGTGGTGGACTTGCCGCAACCCGAAGGGCCCAGCAGACCGATGAGTTCGCCGTCGGGAATTTCAAAGGAGAAATCCTTCACCGCCACCACATCGGCCCCTTTTTTATTTCGGTTGGGATATTGTTTGGTCAGGTTTTGGAGGGTCACTTTCATGGAAACCACATTCCTTTCGCATACGATAAACCCATTATATGCCATTTTCAGGCAGATTGCAAGATATTCATAGCGAGGAGTATTTTGAATGCAGAATGCACAGTGCATAGTGCAAAATTTCATTCTGCATTCGCAAAGGACCACCCATTAGCAATGCGAATCAAGAGTAGAACAGTCCAAAAACCATGTCATCCCGACTAAGCGAAGCGCATAGAGGGATCTTGGCACCGATTTCACTGCAAATGTCCCGTAAGTGCGTAGATCCCTCGACTCGCTGCCGCTCCCTCGGGATGACAGGCTGGTCAGAAATATTCAGATTTCTCCGTTACAACCTGTTGCGGTGCCATACGAACAGGTTCAACTGTCCATTGTCAACTGTCAACTTAAAAGGGAGCGTCGCTTTTGCAACGCTCCCTTATCTCACAGTTGTTTTAAAATGTATTCTTTCACCTTTTCCAGCTTGCTCTTCTTCCATTCGCCCTTTTCGGCGGTCTGGGAGAAGGGGACGATGATGTTAAAGTCCATGTGGGCTCCCTCAAAGTAGCCGTCAGGCTCTTCGCTGAAGAAGTAACCGTCCCACACTTCCTGGGAAGCGTTGGTAAACCGCTCCGGCTCCAGATAGATCATCTTCCGCATATCCTCCAAAACGAAGGCCTTGGCAGACAGGGGGGACAGCAGTTCGTACTCCTCCGCCGGGACGTTGGTGAAAATATCCGGCAGCTCCGTGGAGACGATGCGCTCCTCCTCACGGTGGATCAACACGCCCATGGCTTCAAAGTCCAGCTTTTCCTCGGTGAAGATCAGCTTCAGCAGAATACCCAGGTCGGTGTAGGGATGGACCCGCTGATAGTTGGTATCGAAAATAAAATTGCCCAGAGAATAGAAAATGGCTTTTCCATCATCAAACAGCTCGTAATTCTCCGGCACATGGGGATGGTGACCCACCACCACGTCCGCACCCAGTTCCAGGAATTTCAGATACCGGTCTCGGGTATAGGGGCTGGGCAGGCTGGTGAATTCTTCACCGCCGTGGGAGACGATGACGCACCAGCGGCACTTGGATTTGACCTCGGCAATGCGCTTTGCGATATAGTCCAGATCGTCCCAGCGGAAAATGCCCGGCTCGGTGGCGGTAGCAGGGATGCACTCGGCCATATAGGACACGCCGAACATGCCAATGCCACCAGCTTCTTCCAGATACACAGGCTCGGAGGCTTCCACCTCGTTAAGACCTGCGCCGATGGTCATGCAGCACATATCGGCAGCGATCTTCCGGGTGCTGATGACACCCTCTCGCCCGGCGTCCATGGTGTGGTTATTGCCGATGCACCAGATGTCCGAGTGGATCTTTTTCAGCACTTTGGTGGCCTGGGGATCCATAGCGTGGAAAAACACGCCCCGGGAGCCATCGTCCACGGCGTCGATCAACGCCCCTTCCACATTGGCAACAGTATGATCCGCGCTGTGGAAAAAGTCCAGAATTTCCTGAGAAAGAAGCTGCTCGTCTTCCCACTTTTTGTCCATATACCGATCAAAGCCAATATCACCTGTGAATACAATGGATGTCTGGTTTTTCTTCATGCTATACTTCCCTTCCCAAGAAATTGAATAGTTAAGATTCAGTATAGCATATTTTTTTGTTCAACTCAAGTATTTTTCTACAGTTTTTGAGCGAAACAGCCCCCATCCCGCAGGATGGGGGCTGAAACGGCGGATATTCCTTACTTTTTGGCTCTATCAGCCAGAATCAGCTTCTTGATGGCCTCGATACCGACCTTGATGGCACCGGAGGTATCCTCGGTCATGAGCATGAACATGCCGGCCTTCTCCCGCTCCTGGTTCCAGACAGCATGGAAGCAGGAACCGCAGCGGACATGCAGAGCATCCGCTACCACGAACAGAGCGGAGGACTCCATTTCGCTGGCCTTGACTCCCAGACGCTTCCAGCTCTCCCACTTGTTCAGCAGCTCGTAGTAAACAGGGGACTTCTCAGGGCTGTGCTGACCATAGAAGGCATCCTTGCACTGGACAACGCCCATGTGGGTGTCGAAGCCCAGTTCTTCACTGGCCTGTCGCAGGGCATAGGCCACATCGAAGTTGGCAACAGCAGGGTATTCGATGGGCGCATACTCCAGAGAGGTGTGCTCAAAACGGATGGAGCCGGTGGCAACCACAATGTCGCCGGGCTTCACGTTCAGGTCGATACCACCACAGGTGCCCACCCGGACGAAGGTGTCAGCCCCGATGTTCACCAGCTCTTCCATAGCAATGGCAGCGGAGGGACCGCCGATACCGGTGGAGCAGACGGAGACCTTCTCCCCCAGCAGATAGCCGGTCCAGATGTTGTACTCCCGGTTCATGCCGATATGTACGGGGTTGTCAAAGTGCTTGGCAATGGCCTCGCAGCGGCCGGGGTCACCGGGCAGCAGAACATAACGGCCAACGTCCCCTTCCACACAATTGATATGATACTGTTTTTCAGTTGCCTGCATAATGATTACTCCTTCATTATAATGTGTCGGCTCGTTACAGAATCTCAGCGGCGAAGCTCTTGCCTTCCGTTGCATAGTCCACATTCAGCAGCTCAGCAACGGTGGCAGCGATATTCTGGAAGCCGGTACGGGTGCCCAGGTTCCCGGGTTTTACCTGCTTGCCCAGAATCAACAGGGGCACATACTCCCGGGTGTGATCCGTGGTGGCAGTGTAAGAAGGATCACAGCCGTGATCTGCGGTGATCATCACCAGATCTTCGTCCCCAAGCTTTTCCAGGAAGCCGGGCAGGAACTGATCGAACTCATTCAGTGCCAGGGCATAGCCGTCGATATCCCGGCGGTGACCGTAGAGCATATCAAAGTCCACAAGATTCACAAAGCACAGACCGTGGAAATCCTTTTCCACATAGTGCATGGCGTGCTCCATACCATTGGTATTGGAGGTGTTGTAAACATGCTCCGTGGTGCCCCGGCCGGCAAAGATATCAAAGATCTTTCCCACGGCGATGGAGTCCAGACCGGCAGCCTTGATTGCATCCAGCAGGGTCTCCTTGGGGGGATCCAGCGAGAAATCATGGCGGTTGGAAGTGCGCTTATAGGCACCGGAAGTACCCACAAAGGGCCGGGCGATGACACGGCCCACGCCATGCTTGCCGGTAAGGAGCTTTCTGGCGATGCGGCAATATTCGTACAGCTGTTCCGGCGGCACCACATCTTCGTGGGCTGCGATCTGGAACACGGAGTCGGCAGAAGTGTAGACGATGAGATCGCCGGTCTTCACATGCTCATCGCCGTACTTGTCGATGACAGCGGTGCCGGACCAGGGAGCATTGGCCAGAACGCCACGGCCGGTAGCGGCTTTGAAAGGCTCCAGAATTTCCTCCGGGAAGCCATTGGGATAAGTCGGCAGGGGATCCGGAGAGACGATGCCTGCAATCTCCCAGTGACCAATGGTGGTATCCTTACCCATGGAGGATTCCGCCAGCTTGGCATAGGCACCCTTGGGATTTTCCACGGTACCCAGGAAGTCCAGTCCGTCGATGTTGCCAAGGCCGGCAGCCACCATGTTGGGGATATTCAGCTTGGGAGAAGAAGCACAGGCCCGGAGAGTATGGACACCAATATCGTCAAAGGCTTCAGAGTCCGGCATGGCACCTGCGCCGCAGGAATCCAGAACAAACAAAAAGATACGTTTCATAGCAATCTCCTGTTACTTGTGTTAATAGCTTCCGTCGTTTTTGGCTTCCTTGCCAGCTTCCATAGCCTTGGCGATCTTAACGATCCGGGAAGTACCCAGACGGTCTGCCCCCAGAGCAATGAACTTTTCTGCATCGTCAATGCTGGAAATGCCGCCGGCAGCCTTGATCTTCACATGGGGAGCAACATGCTTTGCAAACAGTGCCACGTCTTCAAAGGTAGCACCGGCCTTGGAGAAACCGGTAGAGGTCTTGATATAGTCTGCACCGGAGTCAGAAACGCACTTGCACAGAGCGATCTTCTCCTCGTCGGTCAGCAGGCAGGTCTCAATGATGACCTTCAGCAGCTTGCCCTTGCAGGCCTTCTTGATGGCAGCGATCTCTTCGGTGATCTCGGCCCACTTGCCGTCCTTAGCCCAGCCAATGTTGATGACCATATCCACCTCGTCTGCGCCGTTGTCCACAGCATCAGATGCCATAAAGCACTTGGCAGCAGTGGTAGCGTAGCCGTTGGGGAAACCGATAACGGTGCAAATTGCCAGTTTTTCACCAACATATTCCTTGGCCTGCTTGACATAGGCAGCAGGAATGCAGACAGATGCGGTGTGGTACTTCATGCCGTCATCGCAGATACCACGGATGTCAGACCAGGTAGCGGTCTGGGCCAACAGCGTGTGGTCGCATTTTGCCAGAATTTCAGATAATTCCATAATCAATTCTCCTTTGCATTTCAGGGCACGCCAATGCCAATCACGGGAACCGGATCTCCCATGCTCTGCCCGGACGAACCTATATTTTCCACTGTGGAGCCCCACAGCACGAATTACTTTCTCAGGGTACCATCATAGTACCAGATCTCCGCCGCTGCGGCGAGGACATTTGTCCCGGTTTTTTGTATCTTTCGTTGTGATTTCATTTTGTACCTATGGCTTTTCTGTTACATTTTACCAGAAAAGGCCGTAGAATTCACGCATTTCCGGCTGCATCGATTCAATTCTGTCAGTTCGCACAAAGATGTTGCGCAGTTTCTGTAAACTTTCACAAATCGGGATGGAACCTTGTCTCTCTTCTCAACCGAAAGTCTGGTGCAGGGCTTCCCTATCCCCACAAAACCATCAATTATCTTCCGTCAGACTCTCTTCTTCCGGGGCTACAATGGCTTCGATGAGTTTTTTCAGGCCCTGATACTGGGTTTCATTTACCTGGTAGTACCGCTCGCATTTAGTGAGGAATCCACCCTCCGTCAGGCTCTTGACAGCCCGGGAGACTGTTTTGACGGCAACCCCTGTCTCATTGGCCAGTTCCTGCCGGGTAATGGCAAGCTGCATCACGCCGTCCACTGCATAGCGGTCATACATCCGGACAAACAATCTGGAAAGCCGCTCCGGCCCCGGAAGAAACAGATCTTCTCTGGCCCGGCGGCCCTGCTCCAGCAGGTATTCTCCCATCATTTTGGATTCATACCGCAGCGCATGGATATCCGTCATCATCCATTTGTCAAAGGCTTCCCCGGTGATCTTCACAATGGTACACCGGTCCACGGTTTTCAGGGTAGTCCGGTAGGTCTTGAAGTCCATCAAAACCTCCATACCGCCCATGGCATAAACTTTCGTGAAGCGGGCATAGTCAAACTCCACCCCAAATACCCGGTAGTCTGTAGCCTTGATAACGCCCTCCAACACATAATAGACGTAACTCACCAGTTCCCCCTCGTAGACCAGCGTGGTCCCGGGCTCCAGAACGGAAACAGAGATCCCCTCCAGCAGCCAATCCGGTGCGGTAGCCAGCCGTGCCATCATCTGTTTTTTTCGGCTCTGGGGAACTGTTTTCAGTTGCGGGAATCGGTCAAAGAACACTTCCTCTTGCATACCAGTACACTCCAAAAGAAAATTTTACTCTATCATACCATTTTCAACGCCTTTTCGGAAGACCATTCCAGTCAGATGATTGTAAATTCTACATTTTCGACAATTTTCACCTTACGCATCGTACATCTTGCCAAAACCGGGACGTTCCCCACTTTGTTACTATATCGACGTGGAACAGCACACAGGGGGTCTCCAGACGGCTTCAGGAGGGTCATGGGTTCCTATTAGTCGTTCGATCTCAGAGGACTACAAAAATGATGTTATGCTTCGCATAATAATGTTGCGCATTCCATTTGCAACGATGTCATGTTTGCCCAAAGGCAACCATCATGAAAAAGGCGGTCGCAAGTTTCGACATTTCGTTAATCTGTGTCCCCAAGTACATTGACAGAGATCACATTATATTCCTGCTGTGCTTCCTGAAATACAGCAACGATCTTCTGAATATCGTCCTGAAGTTCCCTTCCCCTTACTTTGGGACAAATAATGATTTCTGCAGGAGTATACATCATTCCAGTTACTGCGTCCCACAAAGCATCCAGATTTTCACCACTCCACTGCGGTAATTCCAGTTCATCCTTGATATGGGCATAGATTTCGCCCAGATATCGGCACTCAGAGAAAACCAAATTAAATCTTCTAATGTCACGTTGTTCCATTTGGGGCACCTCCTACACGATTGCCACAAAAGTTTCATAATGATTATAAGTAACAAAAATCAGGCCATCGTTTAAATACAGTATTCTATGGCGACTGCGATATCCACCTGTATAATTAATGTCAGCCTCATACCAAATTCTCCCTTCCGCTTGCGGCAAATGTCCACTTCGATTGCGATAGATATCTCCACCGATCATCGCCCCCGGCGCAACCTCATCCAAATTACCTAATATAGATACCCACCCAAGCTTCCTTGCCTCCTTCTTCCCAATATATTGGTCAGGAAGAACATTTATTATAGAACCGAGAAAGTATAAGGCTGATAATCACATATATAAAAATTCGGCATCCTTCGAAAGAAGGATGCCGAATGCTGGAGGTACCGGCCAGATTTGAACTGGCGAATGAGAGTTTTGCAGACTCTTGCCTTACCACTTGGCCACGGTACCGTATGAAATAAGGAACGCAGTAGCGTTCCTTATCCTTTGGAGCGGGTGACGAGGCTCGAACTCGCTACCTCCACCTTGGCAAGGTGGCGCTCTACCGGATGAGCTACACCCGCATTTTGTGCCGACCGTCGGAATCGAATCACTTCGATTCCGAGCAGTCAAGCCTTGGTGCCTCCGGTCGGAATCGAACCAACGACACGCGGATTTTCAGTCCGCTGCT
>CAYXUI010000007.1:0-51372 GCA_964468195.1 uncultured Oscillospiraceae bacterium
GTCGATGACCCACTGCATCATGTTCTTCTTCACAACGGGATAGCCGCCACGCTCGGACTTGCCGTCGATGACCTCATCGTTGGAAAGGACGGTACCCAGCTCTTCGCACCAGTTCACAGGCATTTCGATGCGCTTGGCATAGCCCTTTTCGTAGAGCTTCTTGAAAATCCACTGGGTCCACTTGTAGAAGCTGGGATCGGAGGTGGCAATCATCTTGGACCAGTCATAGTCGAAGCCCAGTTCCTTCAGCTGATTAGAGAAGGTCTCGATATTCATCTGGGTAAAGCCGTTGGGATGGTTGCCGGTGGAAACGGCATACTGCTCCGCAGGCAGGCCAAAGGAGTCATAGCCCATGGGGTGTAGCACATTATAGCCCTGCATCCGCTTCATGCGGGACATGATATCGGTAGCGGTATAGCCCTCAGGATGGCCGGCATGGAGACCTACGCCAGAGGGGTAAGGGAACATATCCAGCACATAGTACTTGGGCTTGGAGAAATCCCAGACATCGGTATGGAAGGTATCGTTGGCCTCCCAGTAGTCATGCCATTTCTTTTCAATGGCGGAAAAATCGTAGTTTGCCACTTTCTTCACCTCATATATTCATTATAAATTCAGAATTACAAATTCATAATTGTGGTATCGGCTGCGCCGATGATTCTTTCTAATTTGTAATTTATAATTTATAATTCGTAATTACTCTCACTCCGGCAGTACGATGTCGGAAATGTCGATGGTCTCGGCGTCAGCCCAGATGCGCTCCAGGGCGTAGAACTCTCTTGCTTCCTCGGTAAACACATGGACAACGATGGTGCCGTAGTCCAGCAGTTCCCAGGAATTGCCCCGGTGACCTTCCCGGCCCAGCATAGGCTCGCCCAGCTGCTCCAGGGTATACTCAGCGTAGTCGCACAGCGTCCGGACGTGGGTGTTGGAAGTGCCGGTGCAGATCAGGAAGTAGTCCGCCAGAGAGCTGACACGGTCGATCTTCAACAGCTTGATATTCATGCCCTTCTTCTCGTCCAGTGCTTTGGTGACGGCCAGGGCGATCTCTTTTGGTGTTAACATAGATCTTGTTTCCTTTCTTTCGGAAAATCGGGAATTATGCCTTCCGGTTCAGCCAGGCCAGAGCATCCCGGGATGCCGGGGATACTTCGCTGCCCTGTTCTTTCAGATGATCCAGGGTCATTTCCAACCCCAGTTTCAATGCGGCATCCAGATCGGAGAAGGCCAATTCCCGCAGTTTCTCCACCCCGGGGAAATCCCGGTTGGGCTCCATATAATCGGCAATATAGAGAATTTTTTCCAGCGTATTCATATCCGCCTTACCGGTGGTGTGGCATTCAATGGCAGAGACCACCGCCGGATTCTCCCCAAAGATCCGTTCCGCCACCAGACTGCCTGTCAAGGCATGAAGGGTCTTGGGATATCTGCGGGAAAAATCACTGAGTATTTTACCATAGGCACCGCACAATGTCAATTGCAGGGGACCGTCAATGGCTTTCGTGATGTCGTGCAAAATTCCGGCTCTGGCAGCATCGGTCACATCGGCCCCCCAGCGTTTTGCCAGCGCCACCGCCGTATCCCGGCAGCCTAAGACATGGGCCACCCGGTTGGGATTCAGCAGAGAAACAACCACCTGTTCCAACTCTTCCATAGGCAGGTTCTTCCAGGCCGCACGGGTATCATAGAGGTAGTTTTCCCGGATGTATTCCAGCACCCCCTCCGGCAGCAATTCTCCTGCGCAGCGGAAGGCCAGCAGCCGGCGCATCTGGGTGGAGGAAATGGTGACGACTTTGTTTTGCACCAGCTCCACCTTTGCCCCCTGCCCTTCCAGCAGAGCTTTCTGGGCAGCTACCGCTTTGTTCTCCCCCTTGTCCCCCCGATAGAAGACACCCAAAGTGGCGTTGGCCAGAATGAGCTCCGGATGCTTCCAGCTCTGGAAGGATAAAAACATATCCGTCCCCATCAGCAGTACCAGCTCCGCTTCCGGAAACTGCTCTTTCAGTGCCAGCACCGTTTCCCAGCTGTAGCTGGGACCCTGGCGGTTCAGTTCCAGGTCGGATACCTGTATGTCCGTATCCTGCCCGAAAGCCAGCCGGAGCATATCCAGCCGCTGCTGCCCCGTGGGGGAATTCTCCGGCACCGCCTTATGGGGAGCAATGCCGTTGGGAATGATGAAAAGCCTGTCGAGGTTCAGTGCGGCCAGAGCCTGTCTTGCCGCCTGAACATGTCCGATGTGGGGAGGGTTAAAGGTTCCGCCTAAAATGCCGATTCGTTCCATTTCTCCAACCTCTTTTCGCACAATTACACGCTATCTTGAGTTCAAAGATTTTCTGTTACGGGGCGTCGAAGGTGCCGCCCCCTACGCCCAAATATTACTTTTCGCCCCGGAGCTGCTTTTCCCGGCAGCGCTCGATGGCACGCTCCACAGCCTGCTCCTTGAAGTAGGCATTGCGCTGCTCCCGAACCTTCCGGGCGGCGGCACGGCGGGCTCTTGCACCCTTGCCTACGGGGTCAGCCTTGGACTTTGGGGTTTCCTTCCGCTTGGCACGGCCGGTCTGATTGCGCTGCTCCTGGCACTTTTCGCTGTAACGCCAGATGACGAACTTATTACCCACGCAGGCAATGCCCTCGGCACCGGTGGCTTCACACAATGCGTCGGATACTTCCCGTGCGCTCATCAGAGCGGTTTCCAGAACTTTGCCCTTCACCAGTTCCCGTGCGGTGAGGAGCCGGTCGGCTTCGGCGGCCACGGCCTCCGTCACACCGTCCTTGCCCACCATCAGGGTGGTTTCCAGAGAATTGGCCTGAGCACGGTACTCGGCCCGCTGTTTACTTGTCAGCATATCCTGCCTCCTTTAATTTATCGTAAAAAACTTTCAATGCGTTTGCCCGGTGGGAGACCTGATTTTTCTCCTCTGCGGTCAGCTCCGCCGTGGTCTTGCCCAGAGGCGGATAGTAGAAAATGGGGTCATAGCCGAAGCCGTTTTCTCCCCGGGGAACCCGGGTCAGCATGCCGTGGATCTCCCCACGGGCCTGGATGGTCTCCCCCTCCGGAGTCACCATGGTGATGACGCAGACGAATTTTGCCTGCCGCTTGTCATCCGGCACGGATTCCATATTTTTCAGCAGAAGCTGCAATCTTCCCCAGTCGTCCAAGCTTTCGTCAAAACCATACCGGGCAGAGTAGACACCGGGTTCTCCGTTCAGAGCTTCCACCGCAATGCCGGAATCATCTGCCAAAGCAGGAAGACCGGTGGCTTTCATCACCGCTTCCGCCTTAATCAGGGAATTTTCCTCAAAGGTGGTGCCGGTTTCTTCCACATCGATATCCACCCCAAGTTCGGACTGTAACACCAGCTCAAATCCGAATTTTTCCGTGATCTGGCTGATTTCCACCAGCTTGTGGGGATTTTTGCTTGCCAATACGACTTTCATCAGATCAGCGCCTCCACAAATTCCCTTGCCTGGAAGGCCATCAGGTCATCCGCCTGCTCGCCCACGCCCACATATTTCACCGGAATTTGCAGACTGTCCGCCACGGCGATGACAATGCCGCCCTTGGCGGTGCCGTCCAGCTTGGTCAGGGCAATGGCGGTAACACCGGCGATCTCCTTGAACTGCTTGGCCTGGATCAGACCGTTCTGGCCGGTGGTGCCGTCCAGAACCAGCAGCACTTCCTTGGCGGCCTCCGTCAGTTCCCGGTTCACGATGCGGCTGATCTTGTTCAGCTCATTCATCAGGTTAGCCTTGTTATGGAGCCGGCCGGCGGTATCGATGATGATCACATCCACATCCCGGGCCTTGGCGGCCTGAATGCCGTCAAACACCACGGAAGCCGGATCTGCACCTTCATGCTGCCGGACGATGGCTGCGCCGCTGCGCTGCGCCCAGATCTCCAGCTGATCCGCAGCCGCTGCCCGGAAGGTATCGCCCGCTACCAACAGGACATTCTTCCCTTCTCTGGTCAGCTGGGTAGCGATCTTGCCGATGGTGGTGGTCTTGCCCACACCATTGACGCCGATGACCAGCATGACACTGGGCTTGGTGGAAAGGTTCAGGGCCGTGTCGCCTACATTCAGCATGTCCACCAGAATGTCTTTCAGGGCTTCTTTCGCCTGTTCCACAGTTTTCAGATTGGTGTTGTTGACCTTATGCCGCAGGCGCATGACGGCTTTCAGCGCCGTATCCACGCCAAGATCGGCCAGAACCAGACTTTCTTCCAGTTCGTCGTAGAAATCCTCGTCGATTTCACTGGCGGTGAACACACTGCCCAGAGAATCGCTGAGGGCTTCCCGGGTCTTGGTCAGACCCGCTTTGATCTTATCAAAAAATCCCATAACTACTCCTTATGTGATAAAATTATTCCACAATGCCCAGATATTCTTCCATCTGGTTCAGATCCAGCCGCAGCAGCTTGCTGACGCCCTGCTCCTGCATGGTCACGCCATAGAGCACGTCTGCCGTTTCCATAGTGCCACGGCGGTGGGTGATGACGATAAACTGGGTCTTCTGGCTCAGATTGTGGAGGTAGTTGGCAAACCGCTCCACGTTCCGGTCATCCAGTGCCGCATCGATCTCGTCGAGAATACAGAAGGGCGTGGGACGTACTTTCAAAATGGCGAAGTACAGTGCCGTGGCCACAAAGGCTTTCTCGCCACCGGAAAGCAAAGTAATGGTCTTGACCTGCTTTCCGGGAGGCTGCACACGAATTTCAATGCCGCAGGTCAGGGGATTTTCCGGATCTTCCAGGATCAGTTGTCCCTTGCCGCCGCCGAACATTTCTTCAAAGGTCTGGCCGAAATAATGGTCGATCTTGGTAAATTCCGTCACAAAAATCGTGGTCATTTCCGCCGTGATGTTGCGAATGATGCTTTCCAGCTCCCGCTTGGAACCCAAGACATCATCCCGCTGGGCGGCCAGATAGCTGTAGCGTTCATTGACCCGGGCGTATTCCTCGATGGCACCCAGGTTCGGCGTGCCCAGAGCGGCGATCTTCCGCTTCAGCTCTGCAGCCCGGCGGTTACCGGCGGTGACGTTTTCGATCTCACCCCGGTATTCCGGTGCGGTACCGGGAGTCAGCTCATAGGAATCCCAGAGCTTGTCGATGATCTGCCGCTCTTCCATGGAGGCAGACATTTTCTTCTGCTCCAGCAGGCCGCAGGCCCGCTGCATGTTCAGAATGTCCTTGTTTTTCTCCTGGGCTTCCCGTTCGGCCCGGGTCTTATTGGCTTCCGCTTCCGCCCGGCTGGTAATGGTCTGCTGCACGGCGGTCTGCATCCGGGCACTTTCGGCATCATTTTCCAGCTGCCGCTGCTTCAGATCTTCGATTTCTCCGGCCAGCCGGAGATTATCCTGCCGGATGGCATCCATCAACGTCAGCTTCTTTTCCCGGTCGCCTTCCATGGCACTGCTGAGGGATCTCAGATCCGCAATATGATTCTCCGCAGTGGCACGCTCGGCATCCAGTGCGGCTTCCTCTGTTTTCAGGGTAGTCATCTGCCCAGTGATGGCAGCGGTGGCTTCCGCCGCCTCTGTCTGACTGCCTTCCAACTGAGAAAGAGACTGGCGGGTTTCTTCCAGCTGTTGGGTATAGACCTGAATTTTCGCCTGCTGGGCGGCGTAGCGCTCCCGGTCGGAGCAATCCCGCTCCTGCAACGCATCCTTCTCCCGCTGGGCGGAAGTTTCCGCTTCCACAATGGCCTGCAGCAGAATCTCATACTGCTTTTCCACGCCTTGCAGGCGAAGCACCTGATCCTCCGCTTCCCGGAGCTGATCCCGGGCGGCGCTCATCTGGAATTCCACCTGATCGCACTGCCGCTGGGCTTCCTGCAATTCCGCTTCTGCCACCTGTTTCTGCTGCTGAAGCTTCTTTTCCTGGGCTGTCAGCTTTTCCAGTTCGTTGGCCCGGGACAAAATGCCTGCGTCCTTATTCACGGAACCACCAGTCATGGAGCCGCCGGGGTTCATCACCTGACCGTCCAGGGTGACGATCTTAAACCGGCTGCGGTATTTCTGGGCCATATTGATGGCCGCATCCATGTCGGAAACGATTACCGTCCGTGCCAGCAGATTTTCCACAATGCCCCGGTACTTTTCGTCACAGCTCACCAGCTGGGAAGCCACGCCCACAAAGCCCCGGCAATTTTCCAGTCCGGTCTCCTGCAAGGTTCTGCCCTGGATATTGGACATGGGCAGGAAAGTGGCACGGCCACCGCCGGTGCGTTTCAGATAAGCAATGGCGGCCTTGCCGTCCTGCTCGCTGCCCACCACGATCTGCTGCATGGCGGCACCCAGAGCGATCTCCACCGCCACGGTGTAAGCATCCTCCGTCCGGATAAGCCGGGACACCGGCCCGTGGAGATTCCGCAGTGCGCCCCGCTGGGCTTCCTGCATGACCATCCGGACCGCCTTGTTATAACTTTCAAAATCCCGCTCCATGGCCCGGAACACCCGGGTCTTGGCGGCAATGGCATCCAGCTGCCGGGTCATATCCCGCAGAGATTCCTGCAAGCCGTCCCGGCGCTTTGCCCGGGTCTCCAGCCGCAGGGTATAGCCGGAAATGGTGTTGTTCGCCGCCGTCACATCTTCCTGGGCCCGGCGCAGGTCTTTTCTGGCTGAATCCAGATTCATCTGGGCCTCGTGATGCCGGGCAGCACCGGAGGAAAGGTCCCCACTCAGCTGTTCCAGCCGCTGCCGGGTCTGCACTATACTGTCTTCCAGGCCACGGACATCCGCCTGCCGGCCGGCAATATCCGCCGCCAGATTGGATTCCTTTCCCCGCAGTTCCAAAAACTGTCGGGTAATGCCCTGGGCATTGGCGGTCATGGTGGTAAGCTTTTGTTGCAGTTCCTCCAAAGTTCTGCGCTTTTCGGCCAGTGCCGCTTCGATCTGGGTGATGCGGTTCCGGGCCTGGTCGATCTGGGTGGCAATGCCGCCGCTGCGGTCTTCCTGACCCTGGAGTTCTTCTTCGATCCGGGCAATATTGGCATTGTTGTTTTCCACATTGCCCTGCAAAACCGCCATCTGCCCTTCCAGTTGCTGATGGGTGGAAGAAAGCATATTGGCTTTTAACCGGACAGTTTCCAGTTCCTCCTCCCGGGTGTGAAGCAGCCCGGACATTTCCTCCGCCTGGCGATACAGGCTGTCCAGGTCATCCTGGGCCTGCTGCAAAACGAAGGCCGCAGAGGCATAATCCTCCTCCGCCTTTTTGGCAGCGGCAGAGAGCTTTTCCAGGGTCTCCAGCCAAACGGCCACTTCCACACCTTTCAGCTCATCTTTCAGACTCAGGTAGGATTTTGCCTTCTCGGACTGGACTTTCAGGGGCTCCAGCTGCAATTCCAGCTCGGAAACTTTATCCCCGATACGCAGCAGGTTATCCTCCGTCTGGGCCAGCTTCCGCTCGGTCTCTTCCTTGCGGTGGCGATATTTGGAGATACCAGCAGCTTCCTCGAAAATTTCCCGGCGGTCGCCGCTTTTCAAAGACAGAATTTCGTCAATTCTGCCCTGACCGATGTTGGAGTAACCCTCCCGGCCAAGGCCCGTATCCATGAACAGCTCATGGATATCCTTTAACCGGGCAGACTGCTTGTTGATATAAAATTCGCTGTCACCGCTGCGGTAAAACCGCCGGGTGACCATGACCTCGTCAGCATCGTAGGCCAATGCCCGGTCGGAATTGTCCAGCGTCAGGGTAGCCTCAGCAAACCCCACAGGGCTGCGCTTCTGGGTGCCGCCGAAGATCACGTCTTCCATCTTGGCACCCCGGAGGGTCTTGGAGCTCTGCTCGCCCATGACCCACAAAATGGAATCGGAAATATTGGATTTACCGGAACCATTGGGGCCGACGATGGCCGTGATGTCGTCACCGAACCGGATCAGGGTCTTGTCCGGAAAGGACTTGAACCCCTGCAATTGCAAGCTTTTTAAGTACACGGTTCAACCTCTTGATAAAAGATAATAATTCAATTTATTATATGCCAAAAGCAGCCAAAAAGCAAGGGCTACTTTCTCCGTTTAAGCAAAAACAGCTCTGCTTTCCCAATGCAGAAAGCAGAGCCGTCTTATTCTTTTCAGGGTCTGTGGAGTTTCCCCAGCAGCTTTTTCCCCATGCGCTTTATCAGATTGGCCATGGTCAGGCTTTCGCTGTCCACTGCCCGGGCCAGGTAATTGTCACAATCCTTCGGTGTATAGACCCTGCTGCGGCGGTAGGCCTTTTCCAGAGGCTGATCAAAGATACGGCAGATATATTTCCCCAGCGCCTTTTCCAGCTTTTCCGGGTATTCCGGATCCACCAGAATGGGCTGGCGGAGCATAGCCAGGTACTGCTCATCATCCTGGTCCAGTTCGATGATCCGGGCAATGGCCTCGTCAAAGGAATCGTAGTCTGCCACATTGATAAAGGCATCTTTGTTGAAGATCTCCGTCACTGTGGGGCTGCCGTAATAGACAGGAATGGTATCCGTATAGAAAGCATCCATGATCTTTTCCGTGACAAAGCCGTAGTTCAGGGTGCTTTCAAAGCAGAGGGTGAACTTGCATTTTTTCTGGAATGCTTCCTTTGTCCCGTCCAGCCAGTCCACAGTTTCCCCATCAGGCATGTTGTTCAGATAGGAGCCGGGAGCTTCCACACGCTTGTATTCGCAAAGCTTTTTGAAGAAATCTCCCCGGATGTTGAACTCCGACTCGTGGCTGGAAATGAAATTGGCAAAATATTTCTTTTCATCCAGAATGCTTTTGTCGTAATTCCGGTCTTTTTCCGCCAGTGCCATCCAGTGGCTCCGGGGCCAGACACAGGCGGGAAGATGGAAACTTCTGTCCCCAAAGGCAATGGGATAGGGGCTGATGGCATAATCGATCAGATTAAAGTCCGGGATATAGTTTTCCCCGGAATACATGATCCGCACCTGCGGTGTACCACAGTATGCATAGGGGTTTGCCCCGGAAAAATCGCAGATCAGATAGTCCGGGTCCTCCACGATTTGCACATCGTAGCCGTTGATCTTCAAAATATCATGGATCAGATTCTGTTCCCGGTTAAAGTCTTCCCCAACACCGGCGTAGTTCAGTTTGATCGTTTTCATAAGGGGTCCCTCCCGATGCACCCGGTTTATGCGGTGTCAGAGGGGTATCATGTTTCGCATGCGAAACATGATGGTGGGCCCACCATCGCCGAATAAACATTATTTTTACTCATTATATTCGATTCTTTCTGCATTTGCAAGTTATTTTTACCATACTTGACTATTTCCACCGGGGAACGTATAATAATAGATATTTTCATTAAAGGTGTGCGATTATGGAACGTTCAACTTCCCCACTTTTGGTAGACGCTCTGCCCCGTTGGGCAGTCTCTTTCCTTCAGGCCAACCGGGTGCCCCTTCTGTCCAGTCTGATTTGGGGATTGCTTGCCTATCTGTTTGCCTTCACCAACAAGCTCGTCAACCACGATGAAGTGGGGCAGCTTTTTGGCAAGGGTGCCACTGTCTCCTCCGGCCGTTGGGGTCTGGGGGCACTGGACAGCATTTTCCCCAATTATTCCATGCCCTGGATCTACGGTATCCTGACGCTGGTGTTCCTCGCTTTGGGCATCTGCCTGATCGTCAGGCTGTTTCATATAAAGAGCAAACTGTTGCAGGTGCTGCTGTCCGGCTGCATCACGGTATTCCCTTCCGTCATCGGTTTGTTTGGCTATATGTTTACCAGCAGCGCCTACGGCCTTTCCTTCTTCCTGTGCATTCTGGCGCTGTGGCTGCTGACCCGGGAGCAGAAGCTCTGCTGGCTGCTGGCATTGGGCTTTCAGGTGGCTTCTCTCAGCATTTACCAGTCCTATATTTCCATCACTGCCAGTTTGCTGGTACTGCTGCTGATCCGGGAGTTGCTCACCGGGGAAGATGTGGCTGCGGTTCTGAAAAAGGGAATCGGCTATGTGGTTTTTCTGATTCTTTCTCTGGCAGTGTACTACGGTGCCACACAGGTGATCCTGAAACTCAAGGATATATCCTTCAACGATTATGCCGCTGACAGCATCACCCTGAGTCTAACCGGTATTTTGAACGGTGTCTGCCTTGCCTACGGAAATTTCTTCCGTTTTTTCTCCCAGGGGCTTCATAGCCTGGTGCCCACTGCTGCCTCCCGGGTCCTGCATACCCTACTGCTTCTTCTCGTGCTCCCACTGTTGTGCCTCCTTTCTGCCGGGCAGAAAAAGCAATCCCTGGCCCGGTATGGCCTGCTGGCTCTTCTGGTAATGCTGCTGCCCCTGGCCATCAACTGCATGTATCTCATCACCTCAGAGGATTCCATCCATACCCTGGTACTTTACAGCTTTGTTTCCCTTTACGTTCTGGCCGCCATGGTCATGGAACTGGCTCTTCCGCTGATTTCTGCCCGAAAGCGGACCGAACTGCTGCGGCATCTGACGCTAGATGGCATGGCCCTGCTGCTGTCCGGTATCCTGATCATCAACATCTATGTTGCCAATGAATCCTGGCTGAATCTGCACCTGCGGTACGAGAATGCCCATTCCTTCTTCACCTCCCTGACCGCAGATATCAAACGGATGCCGGAGTTTACCGAGGGAACCAGAATCGCCATCATCGGTTCCTGGCAATCCCCGGAATTCTACGACGGGCAGTTTTCTGTCAACTCCGCTCTGACAGGAACCAAAGGCTTCCTCCCTTCGGATTATACCTACTCCGCCTTCCTGGAATATTACATTGGCTTCCCGGCGGAATGCGTCACCCCAGAGGAAGCGGAAGTTCTCCGTCAGACGGAAGCTTTCCGGAATATGGCCGTCTATCCTTACTACGGCTCTATCGGTGTCATCGATGGTGTTATCGTGGTAAAACTGTCGGATTGAAGAAATTTACAAAAACGTGTGCGTTGCGGGGAAACCTGCAACGCACACGTTTTTTAATCAAAATATCCTACTGTTCCCATAGTTTCAGCGGAAGTATCACACTTTTCCACCAGCATTTCTGCCGGTGTCAGCCACAGCCGCAACAGCCGCAGCCACAGATACCGGGGCGGAAGGAAATTGCCTTTTTCCCGGAAATACCGTTTCAAATGCCTTTTGAGGATCCCAATCGTCTCAACCGTATTGCCATAGTTTTCCGACAAATACCAGACCGTATCCAGATAATTTTCGTCGAATGCCCGCTTTAGCCCGGGGCAGGACGCCACTACCTTGTCCCGGCGCTTGCAGGTGGCATCCATGCAATCCATCAGCCGCCGGCCAGCGGCCTGGGGATTCGCCATAACGCCGGAAGATCGCTTGCGGTAGTGATAGATCACCCGGTCATCCCACAGCACCCGGCAGGGTTTCAGGAAACCCTGATAGGTAAAATATTCATCGTCGATCTTATGCCCTTCCTCAAAGAAAATTCCCTCATAAAGGCTGCGGCGGTACAGTTTGTTCCACAACAGCGGGCAGGACCAGTCCTTCGGGAACCGGGTAAGATAAGTCTCATTGTCCATGATCTGACCGCCCCGGTCGTGAAGCTGGTCTTCTCCATGGTCCCGGTACTCCTCCCGGAAGGCAAAGTGGACCGCATCCACGCCATTGCTTTCCAGTGTCTGCACCATGTAACCATAAACATTGGGTTCCAGATAATCGTCACTGTCCACGAAGCTCAGATAGGTGCCGGTTGCCAGATGCAGTCCGGCATTTTTCGCCGCCGCAGCCCCGGCATTTTCCTGGTGGATCACCATGATCCGGGAATCTTGTGCCGCATATTGGTCACAAATGGCCCCGGAACCATCGGTGGAACCATCGTCAATGAGGATCACCTGCAAGTCCCGGTGATCCTGAGAAAGAATGCTGTCTACACATTGGGGAAGATAGTTCGCCACATTGTAAACCGGCACGATAACCGAAATGATTTGCTCCATCATCCCTTCTCCCCCTTCCTCATTTTTCCGCAAAGCCACCAGAATACCTTGCAGGGATAGGCCCGTTCATAGGCCCAAAGGGGCGCAAACCTCCCCGGAAAAGCCCTGGATTCCCGGCACAGCTTCAGGGCGCTGCGAAGTCTGTGCCGCAGTTCCCGGCGATAGGCGGATTCTGCCTGTTCCAGCTGGCCGTAGGCACTGTAGCAGTACCCCTCTGCCACTTTTTTCAGCAGCCGGGGGTGATTTTCCGCCCTGGCAAAGTCCGCCTGCTGTTCAAACGCTTCCAGCATATCCAGCCGTTTGGGGCTCCATTTCGCCCCCATGATGCCCTCGGGGTTCTGGTAATAGGCATAGAGCTTCGCCGGAAGGGCGGCCACCTGCCCTGCCTGATAGACGGTACGGTAGGTGGTAAACTCATCTTCATGGAGCCTTCCCACAGGATAGCGCAAAGATTGGAATAAATTGCGGTGATAGAGCTTGGCGCAGGCGATGGTCGCGGTGGCTTCCCCGGTATCCGTGCAATAAAAATCATCGGCAGACAGCACATCTGGCTTCCAGTCCTGATTTTCCGGGAAATCCTCCCCGGAAGTGCGGTAATAGCAGCAGGCACCGAGCTGGCATCCCGTTTCCATCACCGCATCATAGAGAGTTTCCAGAAATTTGGGATGCACCCAGTCATCGCTGTCCACGAAGGTCAGCCATTGGCTGTCGCCCTCCGCCATCACAGCATCGATGCCTGCATTCCGGGCGGCAGAAAGGCCGCCGTTTTCCTGGTGGATCACCCGGATCCGGCTGTCCTGTGCAGCGTAGGCATCGCACAGGATGCCGCAATTATCCGGGCTGCCGTCATCCACCAGAATCAGTTCAAAGTCAGAGAATGTCTGAGAAAGGATGCTGTCCACGCAGCGGCCTAAAAACCGTTCAACCTTGTAAACCGGTACAATGATGCTGATTTTAGGCATACCTTTCTCCCCTTTCTTATCTTCCCAGGATTTTTTTTAATCTTTCGTAGCCTTTTTCTCCCAGCAGCGCTGTGCCCATAGCCACCCGCTGCCGGCTGCGCTTTTCCCGGAGAAGACGCTGTTTTTCTTCCTCCAGAAACTGCCGTTCTTCTTCACTGTGCCAGCTGCCGGAGAACCAGTGAATAGCCACGGTTTTCCGGGTTTTGTGGAGAATTTCCGTTTCAAAATCCACCGGGCAGAACACATCCCGGGGATAGATGGCAAAATCTGCCACGGTTTGCAGCACATCCTGATCGGTCATACCCTTTTCCCGGCACAGACGGGTCAGCACCTCCACATTGGTGGTGGTGTCCTGACTGCCGTCCGGGCGATAGAAGGACGCGGTATCATAATGCCGCAAAAATTCCTGAAACAGTGGGAATCCCGGCTCACAGGCCAGAAGCCCCGTCTGGACGTAACCCACCCGCTCCAATCCGGCAAAGGCCCGGTGGTGAAGGTAGGGATCCAAGGGCTTGATCAGCTCCACATCCGTATCCATATACACACCGCCCAGTTCCAGCATACCTTTCAAGCGGACATAATCCGTCACGAAGGCCCAGCGCCCCGCTTCATAAGCCTGATGGACATAGGCAGGCGCCGTGGACAGGTCAAAGTTATCCTCGTTCCACTCGATGATCTCGTAATCCGGGCAGTATTTTCTCCAACTTTTGATGCACTTTTCCGCCAGCTTTGGCTTTGGTTTTCCACCGAACCAACAGCAATGGATAATTTTTGGAATGGACATGGTCATTCTCCTTTTCCGAGTCGCCGCAGCCGCCGCCAAAGATTGCCAACAGGCCAGTACCAGCGCATCCACTTCGGGTGCGCTGCATCCAGCAGGGACTCAAACTGTTCCTGGGTCAGCCGGATCTTCTGCTTTTTCAAAAAGGCTTTCGCCCGCTTTTCCGTCTGGACCGCCACATCCGGCAACTTCAGGTCATACTGGGCACCATAGCAACTTTGAATCGCAGCATCGATGTACCGCTGACCAAACCGCTGTTTCATGGTATCATAGCCGCAACTGCCCCAGAAAGACGTAATGCTTTCCAGTGCCCAGAGGTAGTCCAGCTTTTTCAGGCTGAATCCGCTTTTGGTAGTGCTGTCGCCATTGGTGCGGTAGTAATAGAGTTCTTCCTCTGTAGAAGCCAGTACCTTCGCCTGCCAGATCCACCGGCAGACGGCTTCGTTGTCTTCAAAAACCCGCCCTGGGGTGAAGGGATAATGTTCCACGATCTCCCGGCGAACCAGCTTGGTGCAGGCCACCCAACCGGGGTATTCCTCCCGGTCGTAGAGCCGGGTCAGGCTGTCTTTCTCCATAGAGAGTTCCGCAAAGGCACCGGCTCTTTCCCGGAGAAAATCCGCCGGCATTTCCGCCCCTTCTACATAGCGGCACATGCTGATGGGGCGATTATGCTCCATCGCCCCCTGATACAGGATCTCCAGCATTTGGGGATGGATCACATCATCGCTGTCCACAAAGCAGATCCATTCCCCGGTAGACACCGAAAGGCCGTAGTTTCGGGCTGCAGCCTGACCCTGATTTTCCTGTTCCAAACAGCGAATTCTTCTGTCCTTTTGGGCATATTCCCAGCAAATGGTCCCGGAATTGTCCGGACTTCCGTCATTGACCAGAATCAGTTCAAAATCCGGAAAAGTCTGGGAAAGAATGCTTTCGATGCACACTGCCAAAAAAGCCTCCGCCCGGTAAACCGGGACAATGACGCTGATGGTAGGCATGGTCTCAACCCCTTTTGTTTTTTCTGCGCCAGCCGGCATTTGTCCACTTGTCCCTCCGGAACCGGTACAGCCGGGTCAGCAGTGGGTAGCTGTCATAGAGGATATCGTAATCACAGTAGAATTCCACATACCCCTTTTTCCAGAGTTTCCGGATAAAGGCCCGCTTCTTTTTCTCCATGAAAGCGATCTCTTTTTGCAGCTCCGCCGCATTGAGGGCAGACCGGGCCGCCTGCAGGTATTCCCAGATACTGTCAAAGTAAGCCCGGTAGCGATAGCGGATCAGTTCTTCATCCCCCAGCTGTTCAAAGAAAGCGATCTGCTGCTCATAAGCCTCCCAAGCATCCAGCCGCTTGGGAACCCAGGCTTTCTTGGAAATGCCTGCGGCATTCATGAAATAGGCATACAGAGGCGCCGGGATCACCGCCAGATTCCCGGCGGCAAACAGAAGCTGATAGGTCAAGAATTCGTCTTCAATATACTTTCCTTCCGGATAACGCCGGTTTTCAAAAACATCCCGGCGGTAAAGCTTGCCCCAGCAGACTGTGGCATTGACGAACTTTTCCATATAAAAGTCCTTGGCGGTGTAAACCACCGGCTCCAGCTGTTCCGGACAGATCTGTGGATCTTCCCCGGAGGTGATGGCATAGCCGCAAATGCTGATGGCCGTCTGTTTTTCTTCCGCCACGTCCAAAAGCCGCTGCAAGGTCTCCGGATGGATCCAGTCGTCATTGTCGTGGAAGAAGATCCACTTACTATCACTGTTGGCATAGACCCAGTCCAGGCCCGTATTCCGGGCGGCACAGACTCCGGCATTCTGCTTGTGGATCACCTTCACCCGGCTGTCTTTGGCGGCATAGGCATCGCAAATGCTGCCGCATTCATCGGGGCTGCCGTCATCCACCAAAACAAGCTCCAGATCCCGGAAGGTCTGATTTAAGATCCCTTCGATGCACCGGGGCAGATATTGGGGCATTTTGTAAACCGCTACGATCACACTGATCTGTGCCATGTCATTTCCTCCGGTTATGATTCGTTTGCCAGCTCCAGGAGCATATCCTCCACTCCCCGTACCATCCGCTGTCCGTCAAAGAAGCTGCTGCGTCTTTCGGCACCGGCTTTGGCCCGGGCGTATAGGTCCTCATCGGTGAGCATCCGGCGGATGCCCTCCTGCAAGCTGTGGTTATCGTTTTCCGTGATCAGGCCGCACATTTCCTCCCCAAAAGCTTCCCCGATGGAAGGCACAGCAGAAACCATGGGAACCCCCAAACACAGCGCCTCCATGGAGATCACCGGCAGCCCTTCCGTAAAGGAAGAGGATACCAGGAACTTACTCTTTCGCATATAGGGGTAGGGATTGGACTGGAAGCCCGCCAGGATCACGGTATTCTGCACTTCCAGGGCATTTATCAACCGCCGCAGGAAATCCCGGTCCGGGCCATCACCAACGATGACCAGCTTATGGCGGATTCCCTGTGCCAAGAGATTCTTGTGGATCACAATAAGCCGCTCAAAGCCCTTCTCCGGGGACAGCCGTCCCACGGCGCAGATCAGAGGCTCGTCCTCCGGCAGATCCACCGGCTCCAGGGAAAGCTTACGCACATGGTCAGAATCAATGGGATTGTAGAGCATCCGCACCCCCTCCGTCAGACCACTGAGCTCTCGAAAATGCTCCGTAGCCGCCTGGGATACACAGACGATCCGCTGGAATTCCCGCAACAGTGCCTGCTTGGTGGTGGCTTCTTCCCGGTAGACCTCGTTGGTTCCCGGATCGCCGTGGATATACTTAACGTGCTTTGCCCCCTTCAGAAAGGCAATGCGGTCATGGCACCAGGCGGAGTAGGACACCACAATGTCCACGCCCTCCGGGAACAGAACGTCCAGTACGCCCTCCCCCTCCCGCTTGTATGCCTGCTCCACCCGGCGTTTTTTCACGAAATTTCCCAGCTTGGTCACAGGATTCCAGGTAGGCTTCCGGCAGGAATAGTCATAATAAACCGGCACGATTTCCCGGAACCGCTCATCCCAGGGGCCGCCGGGGCACTGGACAAACAGAGAAACGTCGAATTTCTCCTTGTCCATCAGATGGATCAGGTCATACAGTGCCTGTTCCGCACCGCCGCAAACCATGCGGTAATTGACGAAAACCACCTTGATTTTTTTCATTTCCCTCACTCCTTCGGCAAGATGGGAGTAACGGTTGCATCCGCAAACCGGACATGGCCCCAACTACTCTGGTTCCACACGATATCTTCATTCTGCTGCACTTCAAAGAAGAAAGCCGGCAGCATCAGTTCTTCATCATAGCTGTTGCCCACATCGTCCATTTCAAACAGCACCAGATCCACCCGGTACTTGCCGTTGGTCAGTCCAGCAGGGGCAAAGTTCACCCGGAAATCCCGTTCTTCTCCCGCTGCCATGGCCCCAAGAGATACATTGGGCATGGTACCCACAGGCGTATCATCACTGTAGCGCAGTTCGATGCGCAGCCGCAGATCCTGATAATCCCGCTTGGCTGCAACCCGCAAAACCATGTCCAGGGGCTCGTTGGAAGCATACATGGCAAGATCTTTCCCCAGAAGTTTCAGATGGGTGATCTGGGCATTGCCGGGGGTATAGGGGGAACGGTTTTTGGTTTCCCGGAGATCGAACTCTGTCTGCCCCTCCGACCATTCGCTGTGGGCAGCGCTCATGTAGATTTCAATGGCTTCATCCACATTGCCGTTGAAAATGATCCTGCCCTTGTCCAGCACGATGCACCGGTCACAGAGGGTGCGAATGGTATTCATATTGTGGCTGACATACAGCACCGTCCGGCCATCCACCTTGGCAGCAACCCGCATTTTTTCCAGACATTTTTTCTGGAAAGCCATGTCGCCCACCGCCAGCACTTCATCCATGATCATGATTTCGCTGTCCAGGTGCGCCGCCACGGAGAAGGCCAGCTTGACAAACATGCCGCTGGAATACCGTTTGACAGGGGTATCGATGAAATCCCGGACTTCGGAGAATTCGATGATATCCTCCATCTTGGCATCGATCTCCGCTCTGGTCATACCCAGGATGGCGCCGTTCATGTAAACATTTTCCCGGCCGGTCATTTCGCCATTAAAGCCGGTACCCACTTCCAGCATGGAAGCAATGCGGCCGTAGAGGTCAATTTCGCCCTCCGTAGGGGCAGTGACCCGGCACAGTAGCTTCAGCATGGTGCTCTTACCGGCGCCGTTGCCGCCGATGATACCCAGGGCTTCTCCCTTATATACCGTCAGATCAATGCCGTTCAGGGCCATGAAGGTCTGACCAATGAGCCGCTGGTCGGTGCCGATGATGGAATTGGGGTCTTCCTTTCCCCGGCGTCTTGCCCACCAGCTTTGCAGGTCGGCGGTCAGGGTACCGCCGCCGATCTGACCCAGCTTATACTTTTTCTTTACACCGGAAAGACGGATGGCTACTTCCCGTTCGTTTTTTACTTCCATAGTTTCCGTCCTCCTTACACCGTATCCATAAAGTTACGCTCAACCTTGTTAAAGATCATAATGCCCAGCACAGCCATCACCAGTGTCACCACCCAGGAAAGGCCGTAGAACCCCCAGGCCAGGGTTCCCTTGCCCAGCACCGCATAGCGGATCATTTCCACCGCAGGGGTCACAGGGTTGCACAGCAGCAGGGTGCGCATCCAGCCGTCACCTAAGGTAGACATGGGATAGACAATGGGGGTCAGATACATCCACAGGGATACGCCAAATCCCACCAGCACGATGAGATCCCGGTATTTGGTGGTCAGGCTGGAAACGATGATGCCGCAGCCCATACCCAGAATGCCCAGATGGATCAGTTCCACCAGGATCATGGGCCAGGCTGCCCAGTTGGGCGCCACTTCTCCCCGGATCAGGAAGTAGACCATAAACAGCATCACCAGGATCATCTGTATACCGAAACGGATGACACAGGACAGCACATTGGAAATGGGCGTGGTCAGCCGGGGGAAATAAACTTTTCCGAAAACATAGGCATTTTCCGTAAAGGTGTTGGCGTTCAGGGACAGGCAGTTGGAAAAATAGGTCCAGGCTGCGTTGCTCATCAGATAAAACAGCAGCATAGGCACGCCGTCGGTCTCAATACCGGCAATACCGCCAAAGACAAATGCCTGCACGATGGAGCTGAACAGGGGGGTCAGGAAGATCCAGGCCGGGCCCAGAATGGTCTGCTTGTAGGAAACCGTAAAGTCCCGCTTGGTAAACAGGAAGATCAGATCCCGGTACCGCCAGACTTCTTTCAGGTTCAGGTCCAGCCAGCGGTGTTTGGACGAGATATGAGTATGATAGTTCGGTGCATTCTCAGCCATAGGTTACCTCTTCTTTTTCAGTATTTGTACAGCGGCATGGAGCCAGAGCATGGGGCTCACCAACCACCGGGGCATTGCAATGTATTGGGCGATCTGATCCCGGCTGCAGCGGTTTTGGGCGTCCGTTGCATAGCCGTACCACAAAAGGATCTTATCTTTTAAGGAATAGTGGAGCAGTTCTGCCTTCTCCCGGAAGAAAATACCGGTTCCCTGTGGATTTTCCAGGAACAGCCGGTAGCCTGCATTGGTCAGGCCGTCCTGCTTGTATTCGTAGATCCAGATAATGTCGTTATAGTAGCGGATCCGGTAACCGTCTGCCGCCATCCGGTTCCAGGCCACCGCCTCCGTCATAAATTTTTCTCCGGGGCAATCCGGGTAAGGATACTTCCGGTGAATGTCCGTGTAAAAGGCGAAGGCCCGTTCCCCATCGACCGCTCCGTAGCGGTCCAGTGCCGTACCGTCAAAGTAAGGCCCCGGCAGCGGGGTATTGGGGGTCACATCCCGGGCGGTACCCAGATTTCCAGCCACGGCGCAGAATTTTCCGTCTTTTGGCAGCTCTGATTCCCAGGAAAGGATCTTCTCCACCGCATCCTCCGTCAGATAATCGTCGGAGTCCACGTTCAGGAACAGCTCTCCTCTTGCCTGTTCCAGACCATAGTTGATGGCCCGGCATTTGCCGCCGTTTTCTTTTTTATAGTAGCGGATGGGAAAAGGATTTTCTTCCGCCATCCAAATTGCAAACAGGTTTTCCGTTTCGTCTGTAGAGCCATCGTCCACCACCAGCCACTCAAAATCCGTACAGGTCTGCCTTTGCAACGACCGGTAAAGATTTTCCAGAATATAGGCCCGGTTATAGGTGGGGGTGAACACCGTTAATTTCCAGCTTTCGCCCATAGCGTCGCTCCTTAGTGTAAAATGTGGATATCGATGAGGAAGTTCAAAAGCTTTGCCGTTCCCTTCAGATCCTTCTGGGCAAATTGCAGCAGCAGACTGCGCAGTTTGCCGTTGTCCGGATTTTGGGTCAGAGGAACGGCTTCCTCCATGGTTTCCAGAATTTTGGTTTTGGCTTTTGCCAACTCCTCCCCTTTCAGGGTGCGCAGGCTTTCCTGCATAATGAACAGGCAGGTCAGAACCAAATCTTCCTTCGCTGCCTCCACCAGTTCCGGCATTCGCCGGGACAGGTAGCGCAGCCGCTGCTCCTTGGCTTCCAGGCTTTGTACCCGTTTCAGGGAAAAGCCCTCGTGCATGACGCTTCCCGGGTTCTGCCGGTAGGCGTAGCCTGCCCAGTTGATCCTTGCCAGTTTTCCGGCGTTGCCGAGAAGCTGGTAAGTATAGTATTCGTCGTCAATTTTCGTGCCCACCGGAAACCGGATCCACGCCGCCACTTCCCGGCGGTAGAGCTTGTTCCAGATGATCTGGCGGTAGTGGGTATCCCGGATATGTTCCACCATGGCCTCCTGCCGGGTATTCCAGACAGGCTCCCGGCTCCCCTGTCCCAGCGTGGCTTCATCGTCTGTCGCTTCCACATAGCCGCACTCAGCAATGTCTGCTCCCTGGGCAATGAGGGAATACAGGTTCTGATACAGCTCCGGGTGGAGATAATCGTCGCTGTCCACAAAGGCCAGCAGTTCCCCTTTCGCCAGATCCAGTGCCGCATTCCGGGCAGCGCCGCCGCCTTGGTTCTCCTGATGGATCACCTGAATGCGGTTGTCTTTTTCCGCCCAGGCATCGCAGATGGCGCCACTTCCATCCGGGGAACCATCCTCCACCAGAAGGATTTGCAGATTCGGATATGTCTGCCCGGTCAGGGTAGTCAGGCATTTTTCCAAATATTGTTCGACTTTATACACCGGCACAATCACGCTAATAGTGGGCAGAGCTTCCATGGTAAACACCTCTTTTAGTGCTGCTCCTCTTTCTGGAACAGCTTGACATACAGCCCATAGGCCAAATGGAACATCCAGGGGGCAAACCGGATCATTTCTGCCAGCACCCGGTTTCGCAGGGACAGAAGGCTGTAATATTCCGCCTCTTTCAGAAGCAGCTCCCGGACCCGCTGACGGTAAGCGATATACGTTTTCCGCTCCGGGTGGACATCCAGCTGGGCATAATTAAACAGGAGATTGCGCAGGTAAGACTGGCGCACGTTCTCCTTCATCTCTTCATCACACCGCTGCAATAAGATCTGCCGGACACGGATGGGGTCAAAGATGTAGTTTTCCGTGATACCCCGGTAGGAGGCAGAGCCTTTCCGGAGAATATAGTGATAGGGGCAGACCCCTTCAAAAATGGCCCTTTTCGCCCGGTCGAAGAGGTAATAATTCATCATCAGGTCTTCATTGTTCCGGATGCTGGTATCCATCCAGTCTTCCAGCCCGGAAAACAGTTCCCGGCGGTAGAGCTTGGTACACAGGCTCAGGCTCACGGCGTTGTTATCCAGCAGATCCCACAGCCCCAAATGGTGATCCTGCTGCCGGAAGGTGCCGCTCTGGTGGACATACTCCACCCGGCCGTCCGGGAAGCAGATCTGATGGCCGCAGTGGGCGATATCCGCACCAAATTCTTTGGCAATTTCCAGCAGCCGCCCATACATCTGGGGCTCCACATAGTCATCGCCGTCCATGAAGGCGATCCAGTCTCCGGTGGCTTCCGCCGCACCCCGGAGCCGGGCAGAGGTGACACCGCCGTTTTCCTTGCGGATATAACGGATATTTTCATATTTTGCGCTGTAACCCGCCATGACCTGGGGAGTATCGTCCCGAGAGCCGTCGTCCACCACCAGAATTTCCAGATTCGGATGGGTCTGGGCCAGAAGACTATCCAGACTTCTGTGAAGCCAGGGTGCTGTATTGTAGGCCGGCACCACCACGCTGATTTTATCCAAACTCATAGTTTTTCTCCCTGATACACCCGGACATAGTTTTCTGCCATGGTCTGGGAAGAAAAACGCTGACTTTCCAACATGGCATTTTTGCCCATTTCTTCCCGGAGGGCAGCATCGCCTGCCAGTTTTTCCAGAGCTGCTGCCACGTCTTCCGGGGTATTTTCCGTCAGGATGCCGCTTTCTCCGTCGGTCAGCATGTCCGGCACGCCGCCCACCCGGGTAGCCACAATGGGCAGTCCGGTGCCCATTGCTTCAATAATGGTCATAGGCATTCCTTCAAAGTGGGAAGGCAGCAGGAAAATATCTGCATTCTGCAAATAGGGGTACACATTTTGCTGGTTCCCCAGAAAACGCACCTGTTCCGAAATTCCCAGTTCTTTGGCGTAATCTTCCATTTCCCGCCGCAGTTCCCCGTCTCCCAGCAGATCCAGGCAGCAGTGGGGATTCGTTTTCACCAGCAGAGCGAAGGCTTCCAGCAGGCCCCGGTGGTTCTTTTGGTAATTGAACCTTCCAATGTGGACAATGCGTACCGTCTCCGCTTCATAGCTTTCCTTAGGCATGCACCGGGACAGGTCAATGCCGTTGTAAATCACCGGCACTTGCGCCTGCTCCATTGCGTAGAAGGAAACGATACTATCCTGTACCTTGGGGCTCAGGGCCACGGGAGTGGACCAGCCCAGACGGAAATAGGTGCTGTTGATGATCTTTTGCAGCGTTCCTTCCGCTTCTTCCTCCGCAACATTGTGCACCGTATGGACACAGTGGCGCACGCCGGCGACCTTCGCCGCCGCCACAGCGTACTTAATGACATCCAGATGGGTATGCACCGCATCGGGCGCTTCTTCTTTCAGGATTTTCGCCAGCTTGGGAACCATGGACACATCCAGCCCCAGCTTTTTATCCAGATAGCGGATCTTCACCCCAGCTTCTTCCATCCGGAGGGAAATGGGTGTCTTCTCTCTATAAAGGCTGACCACCGTCACGGAATGTCCCGCTTTCCGCAGTGCGTAAGTCAGGTTTTCGCACATGGTCTCCGCCCCGCCGAAGCAGAAATAGGGGATCACCTGTAAAATCTTCATATATTATCCTTCATAGCAGGCGGCAATGGCCCGCAGATAGGCAGTTTCATCGTTGATCTCGTCAAACTTTTTCCGGGCATTTTCCGCCAGATACCGCCGGTGTTCCGGTTCCTCCATGATTCTCAGCAGAACTTCTGCCATCCGCTCATCATCCTCAGTCAGATAGCCGCTGACACCATCCTGAACGATATCCTTCATGCCGTCAGAGGGGGTGCTGACCACGGGAGTCCCCAGTGCCATGGCTTCCAGGGCGCACATGGGGGTACCTTCCCACCGGGAGGTCAGGATCATAGCCTTGCTGTCTGCCACCATTTTAATGGGATTGGGCTGGAAACCCAGAAAATGAACGTTTTCTTCGATCCCCAACTCCCGGCACAGATCTTTCACTTCCTGCTCCAGCTCACCGGTTCCCACAATGGCCACGTTCAAATTGGGCCGCTGCTGCTTTAACCGGGCGCACAGGCGCATGAGCCGCTGAGGATCTTTCTGGTAGGTCAGCCGGCCCACATAGATCGTATCATAGTCGTAGGTACTGCCGTCCTGAGCCTTCTTGGCGAGGATCTGCTCTTCATCGATGATATTATACAGAACGCTGCTCTTTTTGGCAAAGAATTTATGAAAAGCATAGCCTTCATAGGAACTGTTGGAGACCCAGAGAATATGCTTTGCCTTGCATCCCGCCAGCAGATAGGCAATGGTTTTAGGAGACAACCCCCGGGCATCATAGGCATTGTTGTGGATATGGGATACCAAAGGGGTCTTTCCGCAGCACAATGCCGAAAAGAAGCTGGCCCGCATATCGTGGGCGTGGATCACATCCGGTTTCTGCTGCCGGATGACCCGGCTCAGTTCTTTGACGGACATCTTTTCCATGGGCAGGTAGATAACATCCTGCTCTTCCAGCATCTGCCGGACGATGTCGCTGTCCGGACTGCAATAGACCATTTCCACACCCTCTACCGCCCGGAAGGCTTTGATGATCTGGCAGACCACTTTTTCCGCACCGGAGTAGATCCGGGAATTCAGTACGTGCATGACTTTCATGGCAATTGTCTCCTTATCCTTCCCGGGCGGCTTCGCCCATGTTCCGGCTTTCCATGCCGTATTCTTCCCGGAGCTGGGCATAGTATTGCAACACCTCTTCCAGCTGTTTCAGGAACAGATCCGTATCCTTGCCCATGTTGTGGGGATGCCACCACAGGTGGAAGGTCAAATCATTTTTCGCCGCATGGTGCAGCTGCTTCTTGATCCGGCGTACCTTCAGCCCTTCCAGAGGATACCGGGAGCGGGACACGGCCTTGAAGGCCCGGGAGCCGGTGAGATTCCAGATGCCATTTTCCTGCTTTGGCACATAGCCACCCTGACCCGTCAGGGGCAGATACACATCCACCAGCCGCAGCAAACGCAACAGGGGGAAACATTTGATTTTTTCATGGATCCAGTCGTTTTCCTCGTCCCGGTAGGCGGTGAAGCCGCATTTGTGGAGGATCTCCGTATACTCCGGTTCACATTGGTTCCGGGGCAGAACAACGCTGGTCAGATCAAATCCCTTAGCCTTGCCGATGGCTCTGGCTGCATTCATATCCGCTTCAAAATGGGCAAGGGTCTGACCCTTTTCTCGGCAATAGTAGTGGCAGAAAGTATGGCTGCCGATCTCCTGGCCGGGAACTTCCGCAATTTGTTTTATCAGGCTGGGGGCATAGAAACAGGGTGCCTCCTGCTCATTCTCCCCGATTTTGTCAAACCAGCCATAAGGATCCAGCTTCGGGTCTTCATAGGTTGGCCGCAGGGATGCTTCCGGGAAGTAGTTTGCCAACTCCTGCCGGTTTTCCCCGAAGAGGAATCCCACCGTGGCCCAGGTGGCGTGGATATCATATTTTTGGAACAGTTCCAAAAGTCTCGGAATGGCCCCCCTGCCACCCATAACATTGTCCCCGTAATCATCCAGCGTGCTGCAATCCAGCATACCCCAGAACAGTTCAAAGTCCAACGATACGATCAGTTTTCCGGGCATCAGGCCATCTCCTTTCGTTACAGGCTGAGATAAATTTCTTTCATTTGCCGGTGAACGGCTTCTTCGTCAAAAAGCTTCGCTTTTTCCATAGCACCCTGGCTCAGCCTTTCCCGCAGTTCGGGATCTTCCGCAAGGGTCTGAATATGGCCTGCCAACGCTTCCGGGGTGTTTTCCGTGAACACGCCGCTTATGCCATCGTCGATCAGATCGGTATTGCCCCGAATCTTGGTACAGACGATGCACATGCCGCTGCTCATGGCTTCCATCAGGGCAACAGACAGCCCTTCCCGGAATGACACAAAGGCAAACAGATCACAGCAACGGTAAAATTCCGCCGCATCGTTCCGGTAGCCCAGGAAATGCACATGGTCGGAAATGCCCAGCTCTTTTGCGCTTTGCTCCAGGGAGGGCCACATCTCTCCCCGACCTACGATGAGATAGTGGAGCTTTTCGTAAACTGCCGTTTCCTTCAACCGGGCCATGGCATCCAAAACCGTAATGTGGTTTTTGTTGGCAGTCATTTCCGCCACGGTGAGAATCAGAAAATCATCCGCCCCAAATCCCAGTTCCCGGCGCTTGGCCAGTCGATCCAGAGGCTTTTGGAAGGCTTTGGTATCCACCCCCACACCGGGGACATATTCCATGCGCTTGCAGTGCAGGTGTTTCTGCGCCCGGGCATAGTCTTCTTTGTTGATGGTCACCAGCACATCCGTCAGGGGAGCAAGGAGCCACTCCGCCGGGTAAAAGGCCAGCCAGTTCACCAGGGAAGCCCCTTTGAAGAAATGGAACCCGTGGGCAGTATATATCACCATTGTCCCCTTTTTCCGGGCATCCCGGGCAGCCAGCCGGGTCAACATAGCGCCAACGGGAGTGTGGCAGTGGATAATGTCGTAGTCGCCTTCGTCAATGATGGTTTTTAGCATCCGGTAGGCTTTCCAGTTCCGTTTCTTCCAGGGAAGCCGCTCGAAGGGAACATCGTAATAGGTATCGCAGTAGGGAATGCGGCAATCTGCCGGATCTTCATAGTCATTCCGGGAAGCCACCGCCGTTTCCCATCCCATGTCCTGAAACATTTTCAGGTAGGGAATATGGAATTGCATCAGATGGGTTTTCACCACGGTTGCCACAAACAGCACTTTTTTCTTCTTCATGATCCATACTCCTTGTTGGGATTGACCAAAAATGGACACAATTTCAACGGTATTATACACCATTTCCCATTTGATTGCAACCCTTATCCCTTGATAGTTAGGCGTGATGTGTTGGGATACGAAAAGCACCATGCCCGATTACACCATTGTTCATAAAACAATGAAAGCCAAGCCGCAAGATGCAACCTGGCTTTCATTGTTATCCGCACTGCTTAGCAGACCACTCCGTATAGAAGTGCACTTTTGTCTTAATTCGGCAAATGGCAATCGTTAGCTATTGCAATAAATGTCCGTCCATTACGCAAATTAACGCTTGAATAATACCCTTATAATAAAGTGCAAATCTGACATCCTTTTCCATACATGTATTTAAGTCAATCTCAAATCTTAAAAGTCGGTCCGTAATGTGTGAAGCAATTATCTTTCTGTATTCATCGCAGAACTCATATCTGAATATTTTTAAAGTTCCATTTTGTTCTTGTGTAAGTAATTGTTGATATAAATCATCAATAACGATTTCCCTTTTGACTCTTACCGCATTTTCCGAAACCAACTCAGGCTCCCAGGATGTTACCCCACGCTGAAAACCATGATCATCCACGACATACACTGAGCAGGATTTCCCTTGATATACTTTTTTCAAAGCATCTGGATAGCATTCATATATGATAGGGGTATCCTTTTCATCCATATCGATAATGAAATCAAAATCATCATGTTTAGCGCCATAGAGCATTCCTGTAACCATGTTATCCACCGCATATACATACGCTTTTTTATGTGTCGATACATGCGGTTGTATGGTTTTTAATCCAGCTTTTGACGATACATGATATACCATACGTTTCTCCTAGAACAACAACGAATCATTCTGCTTGCTGAAATATGACTTATGCACTGGATAAGTGCGTTGATGCATCGGCGCCCCATTGGGAAGATTTTAAATCAGCACCTTCCGTTTCCGGATCTGCAACAGTTCGTAGATGCCCAGCATCGCACCCACGCCCCAGCGCAGGGACCAGATCCCTTCTGTCAGGTAAACGAAAGCCATCATGGCAAAGAACACCAGCGCATAGCCGCCCCAGACTTTCAACGGGAAGGGATAATCTTCTTTTCCCAAAATCCGCTGGGTGTAGAGGTAATGCAGTGTCAGCTGAATACCATGGCTCAGCATGGTGGCCACTGCCGCACCGGCCATGCCGATGGAGCGGATCAGAATGTAATTCATGACCACATTCATCAAGGAAGCTAAAATGGTCACCGCAGCCACCACCTTGGTCTTCATGTGGTAGTATTCATAGTTCACCGGGAAGGTGCACAGGAAATTCAGGTAATAGCTGCCCACAAACAGAGGGATCAGCATGGTGCTGTCCCAGTATTCTTTGGAGCCGTAGATGTGGTACACCTCCGGTGCCAGCAGGATAAATCCACAGGCGAGGATGGTGAACAGTTCCAGAAAATTCCGGGTCTTGTCCATCATGGCTTCCCGCTTTCCCTGCTTCATTTCATCGAAGAAGTAGGGGCACCAGGTTTTGTTCAGGGCTCCAAAGAGGATGAACAGGAAATTGCCGAACTGCCAGGCAAGGCTGTACCGGCCCGCTTCCCCGTCTCCCAGCATGTAGCGCAGCATCATAATGTCGCTCTGCCCCAGCACCAGATCCGACAGGTTGTGGAACACCGCCGGCATGGCCAGTGCCAGACAGAATTTCCAGTAGCCCTTGTGATACAGCGTCTTTCCCTGCTTCAAAATCAGAATGCAGGCCGGGATCCCCACCAGACCATAGGTTGCGGAAATGGCCACCACCCGGCCATAGTATTTGATCTCGTAGGGCAGCGGGATGATGAACAGGATGGACAGCGCCAGTGTCGCCACCGTCACCACCAGGGAGATCAGCATGTTTCGGCCGGCTTTGAATTCGTAAACATACTTGGTATTCAGGAAGTTGACGCAGTAGGTGCCGAAGGCTTGCAGCAGCATCAGGCACACCAGCACCGGTTCCAGCTTCAATAAATCCGCAATGGGCTCCAAAAAGAGCAGCACCACCACCGTACAGGCAAGGAACACCACCAGCGACAGAGCCATGGTAGCAGACTGGTAGCCCTTTTGTTCCTCTTCCCCATATTCCACCCGGGCATTGACCAGCGTGGAATAGGTTTGCAGGGTAAACAAAATCGCCACCACACTGGCCCAGACGTTATAGCTTTTCAAAATGCCATAGCCGCTGTCTCCCAAGATCCGGGAAAACAGCGGAGCGGTGATGAGAGAAATGCCATTGAGCAAAATAACGCTCAGAATATTAAAAAACGCAACTCGGTTCTGTCGTTTCATGGTTTATCCTTTTCTGTGGAAAATCGGGCGAAGCAGCCGGTAAAGTCCCACTGCCAGCAAAACATCGGTAACTTTTTCCTGCACGCCCATGTTGGCGCAGGTCAAAACAAAAGCTAAATGGGTCCGCAGTTCCTTTCGTGCAGCCCTCGCCTGCCCAGCATACTGCTTCCGCTGGCCCTTTTCTGCCTGTTCCAGCGTCAAAAGCAAATGGTACAGGGAACGTACCCTGAGGAATCGTGCCTGAGCGGCAATCTTCGGATGATTCTTGCAGATCTCTGCGTAAATCTTGCGGGTATGCTGAGAATAGTGGAAGGTTTTGTCTGACAGGGCAGCGGTGGTGATGCTGCCGCTGCGGTGATAATAGTGGTACACAGGCTTATCCAGCATGGCAACCTGCCCGGCTTCCAGTGCCAGACGGTAGGTCACCGGCAGGTCTTCGCAGACCACCCCTTCCGGATAGCGGTGGTTTTCAAAGAGACTTCTGTGGCAGAGCTTGTCACAGGCACTGGAATCGCAGTGATCCCAGGTAAAAATCCGCCCGGCCATAGCTTCTCCGGAGATCACCTCTTCCCGCTCCGGGCAAAGGCCAATGTTTTTTTCGCCGGTATTCCCATCCACATCGTAACGTCCGGCGCAGACCAGTTTTACGCCGTTGGCCTTCATGGTCCCCAGCATCCATTCGTAAGCTTCCGGAACCAGCCAGTCGTCACTGTCCACGAAGGCGATATATTCCCCCGTGGCCACATTCAGTCCGGCATTCCGGGCACTGCTCAGACCGCCGTTTTCCTTGTGGATCACCCGGACCCGGGGATCTTCCCGGGCATAAGCATCACAAATCTTTCCGGAACCATCCGGGGAGCCGTCGTCCACCAAAATCACTTCCAGATGTTCATAGGTCTGGCCAAGAATGGAATCCACGCACCGGGGCAGCAGGGCTTCCACCCTGTAAACCGGCACAATGACGCTGATGGTTTCTTCCCGGGGCATGGCATTTTCCTCCTTTAGCCTAACGTTTCGTAGATTTGGATCAAGGTTTTCAAGTTGGTTTCCGGGTCATGGGTCACAAGGGCATGTGCCCGGGCAGCCTGACCCAAAGTTTCTGCCTTCTCTTCCAGAGAAAACACCTTTTGGATATTCTCCGCCAGTGCCGCCACATCCCCGGGGGCATAGATGTAGCCTTCTGCACCGTCCCGCAGGAGGTCGGAAACGCCGCCCACATTTGCCGCCACGGAAGGAAGTCCCAGAATCATGGCTTCTCCCAGAGAATTGGGGGAATTTTCCATGGTGGAGGGCAGGGCAAACACATTGGCAGACAAAAACGCCTGTTTCATTTCCGCTGCGCTTAAATCCCCCAGAAATTCCACGGCATCTTCCAGATGGTATTTCCGGATCAGCCGGGCAAGGTATGCTTCATAGCTGCCCCGGCGGAGCTTTGCCTTCCAGCCGCCCCCAAGGCAGCTGTGGCCGGTGACGGCCAGAGTGGCATCGGGGTAGGTTTCCCGAACTTTCGCCAGTGCTTCCAGTAGATAGTGAAAGCCTTTCACCGGGTAAGAGCAGCTGGACGCAAAGATTTTGTGCTTTTGGCAATCTTCATACCGCCACTGCCCGGAATAGAAACTCTCCCGCAAGGTCTCATTGCAGAAGTGGTAAATAATTTCCGGATTGCTTTCCGTTGCCCGGGCATGGTCCCAGGAGGTTCTTCCCATAACATGTTGGAGCTTTTGTAAAGTCTCCTGCTCCAGTTTTCCCCGGAGGCGGAATTTTTCCTGCTGCCGGGCGATATTATCCTTCCGGACAAAATCCCGGAAGGTATTGCTCCTGACCACCCGCTCCGGCAAGCCGTCGGTATAGTGCTCCCCAATGACAAAGCACAGGCCCTGAATGCCGGCAACCATTTTGTTAAGCATTCCCTCCTGCTGGGCTGCATTCACCATGGCCAGGGCATGGTCATATTCTATGCCCCAGCTGTGGATCACATCTGGCCGAAAACTGTGGATCTCCTGCCGGAAAACCGCTTCCAGTTCCGGATGGTAGACATAGGGCAGTCCTTCCCCGAAGGAGGCATAGCTGCACCTTTCGTCGATTTTGCCACTGCCACCGGTGCCACGATAAAGAATCCGCACCGTAAATCCCTGCCGCCGCTGGCCGGACAGTACATGATCCATCCAGTTCACGGCACTTTCCGGCTTCCCGCTGAGATGGGAACGAACCACACCGGGGGCATTGTTGCACAGCCACAGCAGCTTCATGGGTAGATTCTCCTTACTTGAGCATTTCCAAAATTTTTCGTGCCTGGATCACATTGTTTTTCTGTTCCAGCACAAAAGCTCTCGCTTCTGCGCCTTTTTGAAACAAGGCTTCATCGCTGTTTGCCAGCACCTTTGTCAGCATATCCGCAATGCCGTCGGCGGTTTCCTCCGGCAGCAGGTAGACATAGGGGTGGTATTCTTTGGGCATTCCCGGCAGAATGGTGGTCAGCACCGGGGTGCCGGAGGCCATATATTCCATGGTTTTGGAGGGGAAGGAATATTTCACATATTCTTCCTCCGTAGGCCGGGGATTGATGAGCAGGGTGGCCTGCTGCTCTTTTTCCACGATCTCGCTGCTTAAAAGCATTCCGCCGTAGAAGATATTGGGATCCTTTGCGGCAATTTCTTCCAGCTCCGGCACATAGTCCCCGGGACCGTAGATGTGGAGTTGGGCATTGGGAAGATCCGCCTTCCGGAAGCCCTCCACCAGATTGCCAAGGCCATACTGCTTGCTGACACCGCCGGCGTAGAAGCAGACCCGGGGGGAAATTTTCTTCTCCATGGAGGGCTCCATTTTCGCCATGGCAATATCGCTGTGGCCTTCCAGGATCACATAGGGCTTGTTGTCCGGATTTAAGTAGTCATTCATGGCCTGGGTCAGCAGCACGTAATGGGTGCAGTGGCGGATAACAAAATTCGCCATTCCCTTGGAGAACCGTCCGCCACCCAGCATATCCGGCAGATCGGTGACGATACCCACACAAAGCCGCCCCCGAAGTTTCGCCGCTGCCAGTGCGGCAAGGGCCGGAATCCGGTTCAGGCCGTCCACGACCACCGCACTGTCCTTCCCCGCAAGGCGGAAGGTTCGGAAAAAGGTACCAAAGCCTACGCAAACCGCTTTCAGCACCGGATTGCGGATAGCGGGGATATACCGGTAGCAGGCACCTCCCTCTTCTTCCTTCGGCAGGCAGACAAATCTTTTGTCCAGCACGCTGCGGTTCACCGGGGGATTGGCTACCACATCCACCTTGGCCCCGGCAGCCAGTCCCTCGATGAGGAGCCGGTGATATTTCTGGGACTGAAAGGCTGGCTTGACCTTTACATTTTCAAACAGCTGCCGGTACACCCGGTCGGAACAGGTGGTCACCGCATATACAATGTGCATGATTTATCTCTCGTTTCCCAAAATTTCGCAATGGACTTTCGCCATGTTTTCCAGAGTATAGGGTCGGATTTTTTCCAGGGAGGCCTGGCCCATAGCGCACAGGTCACCGGAAAGCACGGCCTGGATTTTTTCCGCCAAGGCATCCACATCTTCCACCGGGACGATGTAGCCGTTTACTCCGTCTTCCACCAGTTCCAGTCCGGCCACACACCGGTCAGTGGTGATCACCGGCAGACCGTAGGCCATGGCTTCATTGATGACCAGACCCCAGATATCCTCCCGGGTGGGCAGTACAAACAGGTCTGCCCCTTCGTAAAAGTGCGCCAGAGCCTCCTTCTTCTGGAAGCCCAGAAAATGGACGTTGGAAAGTCCCAGTTCCCTGCGCATGGTGATATATTCTTCCGTGGCCTCCCCGCCGACGATGTAGATACCCACATCTTTTGGCAGCTTCGCCGCTGCTTTCAGCAGGACATCGAAGCCCTTGCGGTGGATGAACTGGCCGATGGCCAGCACCATGTGTTTTTCTTCGATCCCCAGTTCCCGGCGAATGGAAAACTTTTCCTCCGGAGAAACCAGCGTCTCCCGGATATTTTCCCCGTACAGAGAAGAAAAGGGATAATGATGCACCCGATCTTCTTTGGCTCCATAATGAACCAGATATTTTGTCGTATACGCACCGGTGCTGAGCCAGCGGTTTGCCAGACACACCAGTGCCTTTTTCACCAGATATTTGATCTTCCGCTCCTGCCGGATCAGACCTCCGTCCACCTCCATGTAGAAGGGGATCCTATGCAGCCGCAGATACAACATGGCCAGAATCGCCGTGGGAGAGGAATATCCTCCGATGATGATGGCATCATATTTCTTTTTCAGCCACTTACATACATCCAGGCACAGGTTTTCTTCCCCGATGGCCATGGTTCTCGTTAGTTGCACCGGATGAAAGCCACCGCTTCCCTCTTCAAACCAGGAGGCATTGCGGTGGGTGATGTCCTCCACCCGGTCAGAGTAGAGGACGGTGACATCCATTTTTTTTCCCAGTTCATCGAAAAAATGTACCCGGTAAGGGGATGGGAAATTGGTCAGAAACAGGACTTGTTTCATGGAATTCTCCTTTTACTCACCGAAATCGATCTCCACGATCTGATGGCGGTTCTCCCGCTGATCCTCCGGCGGCAGCTGCATATAGTCGTTGTACAGTACCTTCAGATAGGTATCGTAGTCCTTCAGCCCCCGGAAGGTCTCCCCTTCAAAGGTATAGTCAGCAAATTCCGTAAAAATCTCACTGGGGAAATAGTAGGGCTTGGGCAGGGCGCTTTGCTCCACCATCAGGGAGCTGTCCAGCACCGATACTGCCAGGGTATCATAATTCTTTGCCAGCTCTTCCTGGCTGGTAAACAGGCTTTGCAGCTGGTAATAGAGGTAACCGATGCGCTTTTTCCAGACGATCCGGTCTTCCTCCATCCAGGGCTGATAGTGGGATTTCATCAGCTTCACCCGGTAGATATTCAGCAATTCTCCAGCATAAGCAGAACGTTGTCCCACATCCTCCGGAACGAAGTCATAAGGAAAAATGTCCACATAAAAGCCGTTTTCCTGCAAGCGCCGGGTTTTTTTGCTTTCCAGATACACCGTATTCCGCTTCACCACCTTGCCAAAAGGCAGGGAGTAATTGGGATCGGTATACCAGGTTTGCAGGCAGTATTCGCTCTTTAATTTTTTGGGGGCAATGCGGCAGAATTTTTCGTAATCGCTGCGCACCATGCCGATGTCCATATCGTCATCCCAGGGGATGAAACCCTGATGGCGTACCGCCCCCAAGAAGGTGCCACAGGCCAGGAAATAGCGGATGTCGTTTTCCTCGCAGACCCGGCGAATCTCCTTTGCAATTTCCAACTGGGTCAGCTGGACACGTCTGAGCAGTTCTTTTTCCATTGGTCAGTCCCCTTTCGGTAAATTCCATCGGGTCAGCAGCTTTTCCGTCAGGGCCATCATAGGAAACAGCCAGAAGAAAACATCTGCCACCAGATTTTGGGTGTTAAAGGATAAAAACAGGATCCCCAGCAGCATCAGGTTTCCCAAAATACACCGCTCCTTCCGCCACAGCAGGGCGATCCAGGAGGCAACATGCAGCGCTCCTCCCGCCACGCCAAGGGTGGCAAAGAGGATCAGGGTGGAGCTGGTATTGTGAGCCGTACCGTGGAGCACCTGGGAAATGGTGCTGCCCAGCAGAGGATGCTGCAAAAACAGTTCTGCGCTGGTGAAAATGGCGCTGAACCGATCCACCAGAGAATCGGAATCCGTAGTCAGCCGCCGGAACATGTCATAAAACTCGTAGTAAATCGTCAGTTCAAAGTAGGGAGTGTTGATTCTCACAATAATTTGAATGACCATTGCCACCAACGCCACCACAGCCCCCAGTCCCAGCAGCTTACCGGGCTTGGTTTTGTACCACTTCCGGTCAAAATACAGGAACACCGCAAAGGCACCCATTTCTACAAATCCCCCAATGGCAAAGGTGGAAACCATGGTCACCGACAGAATGCCGCTGATGAGCCAGCGCCGCCACGGTTTCTCCCAGTTTGCCCCGTAGTGGTTCAGATACAGCCCCAGGATCAGGAAAAACTGGTACACGCCCGGCTCCCGGAAAATACCGAAATTCCGGTGCCAGTATTCATTGGGCACCACATAGGCAAGACCGAAGTGGTAAAATTCCATACCTTCGGAATTCACAAAGGTGTTGGGGTTCAGGATGCCATTCCCGGCCAGGAGCTTGAGAATGTACATGGCCACCAGAGCGTACAGGCTCAGTCCTGCCAGGATACACACATAGTATTTCGAAACCCGCCGCCAGTCTGTAAAGTAGGTCAGAAACACCCCAAACAGCAGGCACAGCAGGATGCTGAAATACATCAGCTGCCAGTCCCGTTTCCCAATCATGGAAAGCAGAAGCAGAATGGTACAGGCTGCCATCATCCCCATCCGGGGATCCAACAGCATTTCCTTCCAGCATTTCCGGTTCCGGATCAGAAAGCCAACACCCAGCAGGCAGATCATCCCCAGCATCAAAATCTGAGACTTGGTAAAGCCCACCAAACAGGAGGTGATCAGGGTATCTCTTGCCAAAAGCAACATGGCGGTAAGGAACAGGGCAAAGAATGCTTTTCCCCATTTGCTCGTCAAAAATAGATATTGTTTCACCCGTTTTCCTCCTCTATCAGGCGCAAAATGGCACGTTTCAGATTTTCCGCCCCCCGTTCCACGGCGATGCCACCGAACTGATTGACGATCTCTTCACAGGCGGTATCTTTGTAGACAATAGCTTCCGTACCGCAGCACCGGGCTTCCATGGCGGTCATGCCGAAGGTCTCCTCGGTACTGGGACTGACGAACACATCCGCCTCCGAATAGGCCTGCACCAATGCTTCCATACTGTTGGTCCGGGGCAGACCCAGAATATTTTCCGGAAGGGCTTCGATCTGCCCTGGAGTCAGTCCAATGAGGACGATTTGGTAAGGTTCCGGCAATAACTTCGACAGAGCCACAAAATCCGCCAGCCCCTTCCGGGCATCCCAGACACTGGCAACCCCCAGAACGATCTTCTTCCTTTCCAGACCATGGTCAGCACGGAAAGTACCGGGGGTAGGCTTAAAAACCTCCCGGTCAATGGTATTATACACCACCTCCACCGGATAATCCCGCAAAAAACTGCGCTGTACCCGCTCTTTCAGCCAGTAAGAGGGGACAATCAGAGACATGTTGGGAATACCGGTAAACAGGCGTTTCTTTTCTTCGTAATTAAACCGGCTGTTGTCCCGGAGGAGGCTCTGTGGATAGCTCCCCTTCTGGGGACAGTGATGGCAGCCGGTTTTCCATTTTTCGCACCGGGCAAAATCAAAATAGGCGCAGTGGCCGGTGAAGGCCCAGCAGTCATGGAGCGTCCAGCGGATCTCCTTGCCGCAGGTACGCAGATAGTCAAAAAGCAGGCCAATATGCAGGTAATACCCGTGGATATTGTGCAGCCAGATCACATCCGGGTCGTATTCTTTCACCCATTGCAGGAATTTCTTCGTGGCGGCCTTGGAGCCAAAGCCGTGGTCATCCAGCAACCGGCACCGGAGGGCATGGCGCTTCACGTCCAGGGGCGTGCCAATTTGAACAGTTTCCAGATCTTCACAGTTGGCCTTGTCACGGCCAAAGGCGAGGACACATTGGTGTCCTTCCTTCATCAGTTCCCGGCACTTCTCCGCCGCGATCCGTCCGGTACTGCCAAAGCCCGCTACGGAATTGATGAACAGGTACTTCATGTCCTCGCCTCCTTGAAAAATCAATATTTCCGCCAGACCATCTTATCCACCACACCAGTGTAAGACTGGATGATCTTTACCACCTTGGTGGACACATTTTCTTCCACATAGTCCGGCACAGGGATGCCGATGTCCCCGTTGAGATTCATCTGCACGGCAGTATCCACCGCCTGTAGCAGATGCCCTTCGTCAATGCCTGCCAGAATGAAGCAGGCCTTGTCCAGTGCCTCCGGCCGCTCGGTGGAGGTGCGGATGCACACCGCCGGGAAAGGATGGCCCACGGAAGCAAAGAAGCTGCTTTCCTCCGGCAAGGTGCCGGAATCGGACACCACGGCGAAGGCATTCATTTGCAAACAGTTATAGTCATGGAAGCCCAAAGGCTCATTCATCCGCACCCGCTTGTCAAGCCGGAAACCGGTGGCTTCCAGACGCTTCCGGGAACGGGGGTGGCAGGAATAGAGAATGGGCATATCGTACTTTTCCGCCATGGCGTTGATAGCGGTGAACAGAGACAGGAAGTTCTTCTCCGTGTCGATGTTCTCTTCCCGGTGGGCAGACAGCAGGATGTACTTCCCCTTTTCCAGTCCCAGGCGGCTGTGCACATCGGACATTTCAATGGAAGATAAGTTCTGGTGGAGCACTTCTGCCATGGGGGAACCGGTGACATAGGTCCGTTCCTTGGGCAGGCCGCACTCGTGGAGGTACTTCCGGGCGTGCTCGGAGTAAGCCAGATTCACATCGGAGATGATGTCCACGATCCGGCGGTTGGTCTCCTCCGGCAGGCACTCATCCTTGCATCGGTTGCCCGCCTCCATGTGGAAAATGGGAATGTGGAGCCGCTTGGCGGCGATGGCACTGAGGCAGGAGTTGGTGTCTCCCAAGATCAGCATGGCATCAGGCTTGATGGCCGCCATGAGCTTATAGGAGCAGTTGATGATATTGCCAACGGTGGCACCCAGGTCATCCCCCACAGCGTTGAGGTACACATCCGGATCTTTCAGTCCCAGATCCCGGAAGAAAATGCCGTTGAGGTTATAGTCATAATTCTGCCCGGTGTGAGCCAGAAGGCAGTCAAAGTAGGTGCGGCACTTGTTGATCACCGCTGCCAGCCGGATGATCTCCGGCCGGGTGCCCACAAGGATGAGCAGCTTCAGTTTTCCGTTATTCTGAAAGGAAATATCCGAATAATCCAGTTTCATTTCCATGATGTTTCTCCTTTTACAGGGGGTATTGTCTGTTTTCCAACACTTCACCAGAGCCGATCTTGCTTCCGGCAGCGATGCGGTTTTCCGCCTTGACGATGGCGCCGGGGGCCAGATGGACGCCGTCCTCCACCACCGTGTCATGGTCAATCAGGGCACCGATGTTCACGATGCAGCCGTTGCCTACCCGGACACCGGTATTCACCACTGCCATGGGCAGCACCACCGTGCCCACACCAAGGGAGGCTTTCGGGCTGACGTAGGCCGCAGGATGCACCAGGGTGGGGACAGGGATTCCCTCTTCCATAAGCCGCCGGATCCAGTACATCCGGATGGCATTGTCCCCGAAAGCGGGATAAACCGCTGTATTTTCATCGCAGAACATTGCATATTCTTCGCATTTTCCCAGAAATCCGGGGCCTGCCTTGGTATCGTCCAGAAAGGCGATGCGGTCGAATTTTCTCAATTGCTCTGCCACATCCGCCACGGTCTTGCCGTAGCCGCCGGCACCCAAAATCAGCAGTTTCATGGCTCACTCCACCTTTTCAAAGAATGTATCAGGTCTATTCGGGTCAAAACATTCGTTGGCCCACATCAGCGTCACCAGATCTTCCGTATCGGAGAGGTTGATGATATTGTGGGTATAACCCGGCAGCATGTGTACCGCTTCGATTTTTTCCCCGCTGACATGGAAATTCAGCACTTCCTCCGTCCCCAGTTTCCGCTGCTGGATCAGTCCCCGTCCGGAAACCACAATGAAAAATTCCCATTTGGTGTGGTGCCAGTGCTGACCCTTGGTGATGCCGGGCTTGGAAATGTTCACGCTGAACTGGCCGCAGTTGGCCGTCCGCAACAGTTCCGTAAAGCTGCCCCGGTCATCCACATTCATTTTCAGTAGGAAGGCTGCCTTTTCTTTGGGCAGATAGGAAAGGTAGGTGGAATAGAGCTTCTTGGCAAAGGAACCTGCAGGAATTTCCGGCATCAGCAACGTCTCCGGTTGCGCCTTGAACGCATCCAGCAAAGAAACGATCTGCCCCAGCGTTGCCTTGTGGGACACGGTTGCGGCGCAGTAGCGGCCATCGGGGGTCAGGACAGTATCTACCCCTTCAAATTCGCAGTGGTGCTCCTTCCCCTCCAGTGCAGCGATCATTTCGTCCACCAGGTCGTCGATATACAGCAGCTCCAGCTCCACGGCAGGGTCACTCACCTGAATGGGCAGGTCGTGGGCATAATTGTGGCAGAAAGTTGCCACGGCACTGTTATAATTGGGGCGGCACCACTTGCCAAAGAGGTTGGGGAACCGGTACACCAGCACCTTCGCCCCGGTATCCTGAGCATAGGAGAAGAACAGTTCCTCCCCCGCCTTCTTGGACTTGCCGTACTCTCCCCCGGCGTAACGGCCCATCAAGGTAGCCTGAATGGAGGACGACAGCATCACCGGGCAGGTATTGTGATACTTTTTCAGCGTATCCAGCAGCGTGGAGGCAAAGCCAAAGTTGCCCTGCATGAATTCTTCCTGATTTTTGGGACGGTTTACCCCCGCCAGATTGAAGACAAAGTCTGCCTGTTCGCAGGCTTCCTCCAGCAGCTCTTTGGGGGAATCGATGTCGTACAGGTACAGCTTCTCAATGGTCAGCCCCGGATGGGTGCGATCCTTGCCGTCCCGGATGGCCTCCAGTGCGGCACTTAAGTTCTTTCCCACAAATCCGGCGGCACCGGTGATCAGAATATTCATGCCCACTCCTCCTGTGTTATTTTCTGTCCTTGTTCCAGGCTTCCAGCTCTTCCCGGATATAGCTCAGGGTCAGAAGCTTCTGCTTCACCTGCTCCACATCCAGAAGGTCGGTATTGTTGGAATTGAACTCCGTGAGCACATTGCGCTCCGTGTCCCCTTCCTTGAAGTACTTGTCATAATTCAGGTCCCGCTTGTCGGAGGGAACCCGGTAGAAGTTGCCAAGGTCGATGGCGTTGGCGCACTCCTCGTTGGTAAGCAACGTCTCGTACATCTTTTCGCCATGGCGGATACCGATGACCTTAATTTCATGCTCCGGCTGGAACAGGCCGGTAACGGCCTTCGCCAGAGTTTCGATGGTGCAGGCCGGTGCTTTCTGCACCAGAATATCGCCGCTGACACCGTTTTCAAAGGCAAACAGCACCAGATCCACCGCTTCTTCCAGACTCATAATAAACCGGGTCATGGAAGGCTCGGTGATGGTGATAGGGTTGCCCGCCTTGATCTGGTCGATCCACAGGGGCACCACACTGCCCCGGGAGCACAGAACATTGCCATACCGGGTGCAGCAGATCTTGGTCTGCTCGGGAGAGACGGTGCGGGACTTTGCCACAATGACCTTTTCCATCATGGCCTTGGAGGTGCCCATGGCGTTGACAGGGTAAGCGGCCTTATCGGTGGACAGGCAGATAACGGTCTTCACCCCGGCCTCAATGGCGGCGGTAAGCACATTGTCGGTGCCGATAACATTGGTCTTCACGGCTTCCATGGGGAAGAACTCACAGGAAGGCACCTGCTTCAATGCGGCTGCATGGAAGATGTAGTCCACGCCGTGCATGGCATTGCGTACGGAAGCGATATCCCGTACGTCACCGATGAAGAATTTGATCTTGTTGGAAGCTTCCGGCATTTTGGCCTGGAATTCATGACGCATGTCATCCTGCTTCTTTTCATCCCGGGAGAATACCCGGATCTCCTGAATATCCGTATCCAGGAAGCGGTTCAGCACGGCATTGCCGAAGGAACCGGTGCCGCCGGTGATCATCAGGGTCTTGCCTGCGAAAATACTCATGTTCGTTACTCCTTTCCCGCATCCGCAAACAGTTTGCAGAACAGGGTCACATATTGTTTCGTGCAGATTTCTGTCGTATATTTTTTCAGATACGTCTCCCGGCAGCATTTACCCATAGCCGCCAGCTTTTCCGGATCCTTTTCCAGAGAGCGGATGATTTCGGCCAGTTTTTCACTTTCGCCGTTTCGCACCCAGCATCCTGCTCCATTTTCCAGATCCCGGACAATATCACATTCGTCCATGACTGCCAAAAGGGGCAGGCCCTGCATCATGTAGCTGTAGGTTTTGCTGGGAACACAAAGTCCCGTGGCACCTTTCTCCAACGTGACAAAGGCGCAGTCACTGATGGCCAGAGCATCCAGAAAATCCTGCCCGTGAAGAAAATTGTGGATGGCAATGTTGGAAAGGCCTTCTTCCCGGGCAATGCCCTTGAGGGTTTCCATTTTGTTGCCGTGTCCGGTAAAGAGGAAGAATACCTCCTCGTCTTTCAGCTCCCGGATGGCCCCCAGCAGGGTATCCATATCCTGCATGGTGCCCATGTTGCCAAAATAGGAGACCACAAACTTTCCTTTGCACGCCTCCGCAAAGCGGTTTTTTTCCAGGTCCCTCGGCTGAACCCCCTGATCCGAAAACCAGTTGGGGATCACGGTGATCTGATCCGGCGTTACATCCCGGTGCTGTTCGATGTAGGTCTTCATTTCGCTGGACAGTGCCACGATTTTATCTGCCCGACGGTAAACACATTTGTTGATGTGGTTCATGAGCCGGCAAATCAGGTTCCCCTCCCGGAGAACATGGGTCACCGTGGCAACTTCCGGATACAGGTCATAGGATACAAAAACAAGTTTGGTGCCAAAAAGCACCTTGGCCCAGGAAGCGATCCAAGGCAGAATCGGTGGATTGGAATACACCACCACCGCCCGGTACTTCCGGATCTCAAACAGGTGCAACAGCACCATGAAGGTAAAGGAAAAATAATTGATGATCCGCCCCAGGAAGCCTGCCCGGCCGGTCTGGATGTATTTTAATCGGTGGATCTCTACCCCATTTAAGTTTTCCCGGAGGGGAATGTCCTTCCCGTCCAGGTATTCTCGGGGGTAACCGCAGAGGGCGCCCACGGTAAAGCCATGATCTTGAAGGGTCTTCACCGTGTCATAGGGCAACTGGGCGGAGGAAATATATTCGGGATAAAAAAACTGGCACAGAAAGAGGATATCTTTTTTGTCTTTCAATGAGCCTTTCTCCTTTCAGCCTTCTGTCTCCCGGATGGAGTCTTCCAGATTTTTCCGGCAGTAATCTTTGGGATAAGCACTCAGTTCAAAGTCATAGCAAAGGCTACCAAAGGCCTTGTCCACCTTGTCCGTCAAAGGCCGCAGCAGCTTCAGCATCCAGCCAACACCGTGGAGGATGAGAATATGCCGCCCGTTGGCTTTGGCAATGGAGCGCACCATTTCGCTGGTATTCACATACTCCCGGTTCTGGGGACAGAAAATACCTTCGGCTTCATCTTCAATAAGGAGCCGGACAAATTCCGCCAGATTTTCCATATACAACATGGAGCGCCGGTTATTCACATAGGGGAACACAGGAAGTTTCTTGGCAAGTTTTGCCAGGGTCACATAATTGCCCCGGCAACCCTTGCCGTAGACCATAGGGGGACGAAGGATGGCCAGCTTAAAGCCCTCCCCAGCCAGAGCCTGCAGACCTTCTTCCGCTTTGGCCTTGCTGATGCCGTAGTTATCCACGGGGCACAGGGGGGTATCCTTCGTAATGGTGACCACCTGTCCTACAGAAGCCGTCAGGCCATAGACACTGGCGGTGCTCATAAACAGGAACTGCTTTACCCCATCGGCCTTGGCCTTCTTCGCCGTTTCGATGGCCAGATGGGTATTGACACTGCTGTACAGTGCCGTCTGGGTGGGGTCATTTTTCGCCTTTTCCCGGTGGACGATCCCCGCCACATGGTACACGGCATCATAGTCCTGAAAAGAGCGTTTTTTCCAGCTGCCGTCGATCATGTCGATGGTGTCCACCTGATAGTCTTCCGGCCATTGGTTCAGATAATTTTCCACATAGGTGCCGATATAGCTGCCTGCGCCGGTAATGAGGATCCGTTTCATGGCTGCTTCTTCTCCTTTTCCAACTGACCGGTGCCGCCTTCCACCACCCCGTCGGATTTCAATACCGAGGTAATGGTGCCGAAGAAGCACTTGCAGTCAAACAAAAAGCTCATTTTTTCCACATATTCCCCGTCGTAGCAGGCCTTCACATCAATGGGCAGTTCGTCCCGGCCGTTGATCTGCGCCCAGCCCGTCAGACCCGGGCGCACATCGTTGGCGCCGTACCGATCCCGCTCTTCGATGAGGTCAAACTGATTCCACAGAGCAGGCCGGGGACCGATGATGGACATTTTCCCCGTAAAGATCTGGAAGATCTGGGGCAACTCGTCCAGAGACAGTTTCCGCAGCACACCGCCTACCCGGGTGATATACTGCTCCGGGTTCTCCAGCAGGTGGGTGGGGGTATCCTTGGGGGTATTCATTTTCATGGTGCGGAATTTCAGGATGGGAAAGTGAGTCTTATGGATGCCCACCCGCTTCTGCCGGAAAAATACCGGACCGGGGTCATCCACCCAGATAGCCAGAGCGATCAGGGCATACACCGGCAACAGCACGATAATGCCGCAGCCGGAAAGCAGGATATCCAGCATCCGTTTGCCATACTTTCGATACATCACAATTCCCCTTTTCAGACTTCTACTTTTCTCTTATAAGTCGGGACAATTTCTGCAACAATGTCTTTCATGCGGTCGGTTTCGCTGTAGCTGGCTTCTTCCAGCAGCTTCAGCTGCTCTTTAAACCGCTCGTCATCCATTTCGATGGGCTTGCCGATGTGGATGAGCTTGTTGGCCGTCTCCTGCATGCCCTCTTCCTTCATCAGCAGCTCTTCATAAAGCTTTTCGCCGGGCCGCAGGCCGGTATAAACCACCTGAATGTCCACATCCGGCTCGAAGCCGCTGAGACGGATCATATTCCGGGCCATGGTGTCGATCTTCACCGGTTCGCCCATATCCAGAATGAAAATCTCACCGCCCCGGGCATAGTAGCCCGCCTGAAGCACCAGACTGACGGCTTCGGGAATGGTCATAAAATAGCGGATGATGTCCGGGTGGGTCACTGTCACCGGGCCACCGGCTTCGATCTGCTTCTTAAACAGAGGGATGACGCTGCCGTTACTGCCCAGCACATTGCCGAAGCGCACTGCCACAAATTCCGTTTTGGACTGGCGGTTCATCATCTGCACCACCATTTCGCACAGCCGCTTGGAGGCGCCCATGATGTTGGTGGGGTTCACCGCCTTGTCGGTGGAGATCAGCACAAACCGCTTGACCCCATATTTTGCCGCAGCTTTTGCCATTTTATAGGTGCCCAGCACGTTATTTTTAATGGCTTCGTTGGGGCTGTCCTCCATCAATGGCACATGCTTGTGGGCCGCTGCATGGAAAATCAGATCCGGCTTATACTGACCCACGATACTGTCCACCCGGTTGGCATTCCGGACGGAACCGATGAGCACCACCAGATTCAGCTCAGGATACCGCTGCTTCAGCTCCATCTGGATGTCATAGGCGTTGTTTTCGTAAATATCAAAGATGATCAGCCGCTCCGGCTTGGCGCTGGCGATCTGGCGGCACAGTTCGCTGCCGATGCTTCCACCGCCACCGGTGACCAGAACGGTCTTGCCGCTGACATAGTCAAAAATCTCTTCCAGATTGACCTTGATGGGATCCCGGCCCAGCAGATCCTGGGGATCCACTTTCCGCAGCTTGCTGACGCTGACATCGCCGTTGACCATCTGGTAAATGCCCGGCAGCATCTGCACTTCGCAGCCGGTAGTGGTGCAGATATCCAGAATTTCTTTTCGGACCTTTGCGCTGCAACTGGGGATGGCAAAGATGATCTTGCTGATCTTATAGCGCTTCACCGCCCGGGGGATATCATAGCGGTTACCCACAATGGGAACGCCGCAGAGCTGCTTGTTGATCTTCACCGGGTTGTCATCAATGACACAAGCCAGATGATCCTTGACGAAATCACTGTTGGTAAATTCCAGCGCCAGCGCCCGGCCGGCATCGCCAGCACCGATGAGCATGACATTTTTCAGCCCCTGGCTGTGGGTCACCAGACTGATCTTCCGCAGGGCCGTACGCCACAGCCGGTAAGCAAACCGGATAGCCACTGTAAAGACAAAGCTGATGAGATAGCCCATGACCATACTGGAGCGGGGAATGATGCTGCCATCAAAGTGGAATACCCCCACACCGATGACCGCCAGCACCCCATAGGCCCCAATGATCCGGAACACCTCCGATGTACTGACAAAGGCCCAGATACTGCTGTAGAGCCGGAAAATGGAGAACACCGCAATGGTGATAACACACCAGGGGCCGATGGAAGACAGGTAACCGTTGATATGATCGATGCGGATATCCTGAAAAGCGAAATCGTAACGGAACCACATTCCCAGGAAGAAGGCGATCATGGTGCCCAGTACATCCAGGCTCATGATCAGGGCCACCTTATACACGGAAGACCATTTGCTTCCGGAAGGTTTATGAGAAGCCATTTTTCATTCACATCCTAAAACGTGTAATTACCCAAACAGGGGAACGGCAGACTTTCCCTTATTGTCTGCATAGTTCATTTTATTATAACACAACATGTCGAAGACGGCAAGAAGAAGTTTCCTTTTCCCCTGTGGATGCAAAAAGGAGGCGGCCGATGGCCGTCTCCTCATGACATTCTTATTTTACGGTAGCAACGCAGTCCCGGACTACGGCTTCCATTTCCTCCATACGCGTCAGCATATCCTTGGCCAGGGCAATCTGGCAACGAGTGCGGACCAGATTGTGATCCGTGGACAGGACCTTGAAATACAGATCTCCATCCAGATAATCCGCCAGGAACCGGGTCGCCAGCTCCACTGTCAGCACGAAACAGCTCAGCGCCAGGGTATCCACTTCCATCTGGGTCATGGTCTTGGCAGTCATAGACAGGAACCCTTCGGCAAAGGCCCGGAACACATCCATGTTGACCCCCACTTTGCTCAGGTCCCGGCAATCTTCCTCGGCATAGTTTGCGGCGAACCGGATGGCGTCTCCAAAGTCATGGCCCATGAGGCCGGGCATCACCGTATCCAGATCGATGACGATCATGGCGTTGCTGGTTTCCGGATCAAAGAGGACATTGTTGATCTTGGTATCGTTATGGGTCACCCGCAGAGGAAGCTGTCCGGCCTGATGCAGGTCCGTCAGCTTGCAGGCCAGGTCCTCCACGCTGAGCAGATACGCAATCTCCTCCCGGACTTCATCGGCCCGCCCTGCCTTGTTTTCCGCCACTGCTTTTCGGAACGTGGCATACCGGGAGCGGGTGTTGTGGAAACCGGGAATGGTCTCTATGAGCTGGCTGATATCAAAATCCGCCAGATCCATCTGGAACTCACCGAAGGCCTTACCGGCATTGCGGACGATATTCAGGTCGGTAACGGCATTGTACGTCACAGATGGCACATAATTGGTCATCCGCCAGAAGTTCTTGCCGTCCGCCACATAGGTTTTCCGGTCGGCCGTATGGTGGAAGTGGAGGGCCAGTTTACCGGGCTTTTTGGCCCGGATAAACTCCGTAACCTTATCAATGTTGTCCATCAGTCCAACGGGGTTACGGAAAGCATACGTATTGACATTCTGCACCAGGAAAGACTTGGTCTTCCCCTCCGGCAGTTTAAAATTCACTTTATAGGTCCGGTTTACGTTGCCCATCTGAATGGTTTCGTATCCCAGATATTCGTATTCGATTCGGAAGAGTCTGCTGACTTCCAGCAGTTTATCGTTCAGATTCATACTCTTCTCCTCTCTAATCAGGATGATCGGGCCGTAGCCAGTCTTTTTATATTACTTCATTTCCCCTGATTTGTCAAGAAATACCCACATTCACCCTTTTTTGACCCGCAGAAAACATCCCCGGAGCTGCTCATTTCGCTCCAGGGACACATTCGTGCAGGAATTACTGCGCTTTATTTTCCGGGAAACAGTTTTTCAATGGCGCACCGGGCGGCGTCTTGCTCCGCCCGCTTTTTGCTGCTGCCGGAACCACTGCCTACCACGCTTCCGTTCAGAGATACTTCCACATCGAACTTCTTGTCGTGATCCGGGCCGGACTGGCCCACCAGGGCGTAGGACAGCACCTGATTTTTCTTCTGCTGTACCAGTTCCTGCAGCTGGGTCTTATAGTCCACGTTGTGCATCTTCTGCACCGGCACTTCCACAAAGATGAACCGCTGGACGATCTTCAGCGCCGCCTCCATGCCACCGTCCAGGAAGCAGGCCGCAATGACGGATTCCATGGCATCAGCCAGAATGGAATTGCGCTTCCGGCCGCCGCCCTGCTCCTCGCCGTGGCCCAGCAGCAGATGTTCGCCGATACCAATGCGGTTGGCGGCAGCGGCCAGAGTCTGCTCGCAGACCATATCCGCCCGCATCCGGGTCAGCTCGCCCTCGGGGCGGTTGGGGAAATTCCGGTACAGGTATTCCGCCACCAGCATGCCCAGCACGCTGTCCCCCAAAAACTCCAACCGCTCATTGCTGAGCAAACTGTTGTGCCACCGCTCATTGGCATAGGAGGAATGGGTCAGGGCATTTTGCAGCAGAGAAATGTTGTGAAATTCATAACCGATAGCGGTTTCCAATTCTTTCATCATTCCGCCTCTTTCTCCTTCATGGCAGCCAGATCATTTTCCAGCTGCTCCGTAAAGTCACTTTCCGCCGCCACTACAGCCTGCCGGATGCCGTTGGCGAAAGCCAGCCGGTCGGAATTACCGTGGCATTTAATGACTGGTTTGCGGATACCCAAAAACTGGGTGCCGCCGATCTCCCGGGAATCCATCATCTTCATCATGTCGTTAACGCCGCTCTTGCACAGCAGATATCCAATCTTGCTGCCCAGATTCTTCTTGAACATCCGTTTCAGGAGGCTGCCCATGAACATGGCGGTACCTTCAATGGACTTGATGAGGACATTGCCGCTGAATCCATCGCAGACCACCACATCCACTTCCCCCAGGGGAACGGCCCGAGCTTCCACATTGCCAACGAAATTCAGCAACCCCTTTTCCTTCGCTTCCGTCAGGAGGGCATAGGCATCCTTTTGCAGCTGGGTGCCCTTGCTGTCTTCCGTGCCGATGTTCAGCAGACCGATCCGGGGATTTTCCACACCGAAAACGTTCTTGGCGTAGGCAGAACCCACCAGACCGAATTGCAGCAGAAATTCCGGGGTGCACTCAGCATTGGCACCGCAGTCGCAGATAATGGCTTTGCCACCGGTCTTGGTGGGCATGGAAGGGGCCATAGCCGCCCGGCGAATGCCCTTGACCCGCTTGACGATCAGAGTCGCACCGCTGAGCAGGGCACCGGTGGAACCGGCAGAGACAAAGGCATCGCCCTTTCCTTCCGCCAGCATCCGCAGGCCGATAACCATGGAAGAATTCTTCCGCTTGTGGATAACCTTGGCCGGGTCATCGTGCATATCCACCACGTCGTCGGCGTGGGCAATTTCAATATGGTCCGGCAGGGTATCCATACCGTTCTTTTTCAGGACTTCCAGGATCTCTTCTCCCCGTCCCACCAGGGTGATCTCCACATCTCCGGCTTTCGCTGCGTCAATGGCACCCAGTACGGGGGCTTCCGGCGCCAGGTCGCCGCCCATTGCGTCCAAAATGATTTTCAAAATGCGCCACCTCTTTCTCTTTGTGTCAAATGCCCCGGGCAACCATTTCGTCAATGATGGCGAGGGAACGGTTGGCGATGGCAAGATTCTTTTCCGCCTTTTTGCGGATGCGCTGCTCCAGCGGCGCAATGATGCTGAAATTGATATTCATAGGCTGGAAGTTTTCAATGCTTCCGTCGCTGATGTAAAGGCCCAGGGCTCCGATGGCCGTGGTTTTGGGGAAATCCGGCAGCTCCCTTCCCTGGACCTTGGCGGCCATAGCCACCGCTGCCAGATAGCCGGAAGCCGTGGATTCCACGTACCCTTCCACACCGGTCATCTGACCGGCGAAGGCAATCATGGGATTCCGGCGGTCGGCATAGTACCGATCCAGCAGCTTGGGGCTTTGCAGGAAGGTATTCTGGTGCATCACGCCATAGCGGACAAATTCCGCATTTTTCAGAGCAGGAATCATGGAGAATACCCGTTTCTGCTCCCCGAATTTCAAATGGGTTTGGAAACCCACCAGATTGAAGACGCTCTTGGCCGCATTGTCCTGCCGTAGCTGGACAACGGCGTAGGGCTCCTTGCCGGTGTTGGGGTCCACCAGTCCTACGGGCTTCAGGGGGCCATAGCGCAGGGTATCAAAGCCCCGGCGGGCCATGACTTCCACAGGCATACAGCCTTCAAAGACATTCTTATCTTCAAAGCCGTGGACTTCTGCCTCTTCCGCCGTGGTCAGCTCCTGAAGGAAGGCTTCATACTGTTCCTTATTCATGGCGCAGTTGATATAGTCTGGGGTTCCCCGGTCATACCGGGACTGCCACCAGGCAAGATTCATATCAATGGAATCCGCCGTCACCAGAGGGGCCGCCGCATCGAAGAAATGGAGATATTCCGTTTCCCCGAAGTATTCCCCGATGGCCTTGCTCATGGCATCGGAGGTCAGGGGACCTGTGGCAATGATGACAGGCTCCTCCGGAATGGACGTAACTTCCTCAGAGATCACGGTGATATTGGGATGGCTTCTGATTTTTTCCGTGACCATCCGGGCAAATCCGTGACGATCCACCGCCAGAGCGCCGCCGGCTTCCACCCGGGTAGCCTCTGCGCAGGTCAAAATCAGGCTCCCCACCCGGCGCAGTTCCTCTTTCAGAAGACCCACGGCATTTTCCAGCCGGTCGCCCCGGAGGGAGTTGGAGCACACCAACTCCGCAAAGTCCTCACTGTGGTGGGCGGGACTCATTTTTTTCGGCTTCATCTCATACAGCCGCACCGGGATGCCCCGGTTGGCCAGCTGCCAGGCAGCTTCCGAGCCTGCCAGGCCCGCACCGATCACGTTAACGGTCATTTTGCTGTCTCCTTTGTCTTTTTGGCAGTGGTTTTTCTGGTGGTGGTCTTCGCCGCCGTGGTTTTCTTGGCAACGTTTTTTGCGGTGGCTTTCTTGGTCGTTGCCTTTTTCGCCGTAGTTTTCTTGGCGGCAGTCTTCTTAGTTGCCGTCTTTTTTGCGGCGGTCTTCTTGGCATCGGGCTTCTCTTCGGCTACGGTCTGATCTGCCGGGGCAGTTTCCCCTTCTGCGGCAGTCTTCTTTTTATAGTAGCCCCGCTGGTCTTCCGGCAGGAAGTGAGAGCAGGTCTCGTTGATACAGAAGGGCTTCATCCGCCCCTTGCCACCTTTTTTGAACAGGGTAAAGCCACACTCCGGGCAATCCTCTGCCGTGGGCACGTCCCAGGTCATAAAGCCGCATTCGGCACCCTTTTCACAGGCGTAGTAGGCATATCCCTTCTTGGATTTCCGCTTCAGCATACCGCTGCCGCACTTGGGGCACCGGCCGGGCATCCGCTCCACCAGGGGTTTGGCGTTCTTGCACTCCGGGAAACCGGGGCAGGCCAGAAACCGGCCGAAGCGACCCATTTTGATGACCATATTCCGGCCACACAGTTCGCAAATCTCGTCGGTTTCTTCCTCGGGAACCTTAATGCGCACGCCTTCCAGAGCGGTCTCCGCATCTTCCAATTCCTTTTTGAAATCCGTGTAGAATTCCCCCAGCAGATCTTTCCAGTTCTGCTTGCCTGCTTCCACTTCGTCCAGCCGGGACTCCATGTTGGCGGTGAATTCCACATCAATGATATCGTTGAACCGCTCCACCATCAGCCCGGTGACGATCTCACCCAACGGGGTGGGCGCCAGCCGTTTGTCCTGCTTGATGACATATTCCCGGTCCTGAATGGTGGAAACCGTGGCGGCATAGGTGGAAGGCCGGCCAACACCCTTTTCTTCCATGGCCTTGACCAGGGTAGCTTCCGTATACCGGGCAGGGGGCTGAGTGAAGTGCTGCTCTTTGTCCATATTGGTGGGCAGAGTCCTCTCCCCCACCGTCAGGTCCGGCAGGGCGGAGCCGATCTTCTCATCTTCTTCATCCCTGCCTTCTTCGTAGACGGCGATGAAGCCGGCGAAGCGCATACTCTGATGGCTGGACCGGAACACATGCCCGGCGCACTCGGTGTCGATGGACACGGTATCATAGATGGCGTTTGCCATCTGGGTGGCCAGAAAGCGACTCCAGATCAGCTTATACAGCTTATACTGATCCGCAGTCAGGCTGCTCTTGACTTTTTCCGGTTCCAGCTCCACATGGCTGGGACGGATGGCTTCGTGGGCATCCTGGGCATTGGCCTTGGTTTTGAATACATGGTGGCTTCCATAGTAATAGGAAGCACCATACCGGTTTTTGATAAAATCCGCAGCGGCATCCATGGCTTCATCGGAAAGCCGCAGAGAGTCGGTACGCATGTAGGTGATCAGACCCGTGGTACCTTCCCCTGCCACCTCGACGCCTTCGTAGAGCTGCTGGGCGATCATCATGGTCTTTTTGGGGGTAAAGCCCAGCTTCCGGGAGGCTTCCTGCTGCAAGGTGGAAGTAGTGAAAGGAGGCGCGGAAGAACGCTTCTTCTCCGCTTTCTTCACATTGGTCACTGTGAATTCCTTCCCGGTGATATCCGCAATGACCACATTGGTCATTGCTTCATTCGAAAGTTCCTGCTTTTGGGGGCTGCCATAGTAGTGGGCAACAAAACTGCCAGGCTTGCCCTGACGGTTCAGCGTCACATCCAATGACCAGTACTCTCGGGGCTGGAAGGCCCGGATCTCATTTTCCCGATCCACCACCAGCCGGGTGGCTACGCTCTGGACACGGCCGGCGGACAGACCCCGGCGAACCTTCTTCCACAGCAGAGGGGACAGCTGATAGCCCACGATGCGGTCCAGAATCCGGCGGGCCTGCTGGGCATCCACCAGATCATAGTCGATCTCTCTGGGCTTTTCGATGGATTCTTTCACCACCCGCTGGGTGATCTCATTAAAGGTGACCCGCCTGGCCTTCTCATCGGACAGGCCAAGAAGTTCTTTCAGATGCCAGGAGATGGCTTCGCCCTCCCGGTCAGGGTCCGTTGCCAGATA
>CAYXUI010000008.1:0-46235 GCA_964468195.1 uncultured Oscillospiraceae bacterium
GGGATGGATACCTTCCTTCATTTCGTTCACCTCTTTCGTATCAGTTAAAGGGCATGCTATGCCCATTGCTTTTTCAATCGCCCGGATATCATAACACACTCTCAGGCAAAATGCAAGCATTATTTTTACGATTTTTTGAAAATCCGCAAATTTCTCCGTTTGGCTTTACTGTGCGGATTCCCACTGTCCCTCATATAAAGCCGGATCGATCTGTTTATCCCGCCAATAGTACACCTTGTCCCGCTCCGAAATGGGGCGCATCACCCGGCAGGGATTGCCCACCGCCACCACATTGGCAGGAATATCTCTGGTCACCACACTGCCTGCACCAATAACACTGTTATCCCCGATGGTGATACCCGGCATAACGATGACTCCGGCGCCAAGCCAGCAGTTGCGGCCGATGTGCACGGGAAGGTTATACTGTAAAGCTTTTTCCCGGAGGGAAGGCTCAATAGGATGTCCCGCCGTGGCCAGCGTCACATTAGGGCCAAGCATGGTGTAATCGCCGATATAGATGTGGGTATCATCCACCAGCGTCAGTCCGGCATTGGCATAAACACCTTTTCCCAAGTGGACATGATGTCCACCCCAGTTGGCAAAGTAGGGCGATTCCACATAGCACCCTTCCCCAACTTCCGCAAAGAGTTCTTTCAGCAGTGTCCTGCGAACTTCCAGCTTTGCCCGGGACGTGCGATTATATTCATCCATCTTGTCCAGATAGGTCAGTTGCTCCGTTACGATTTCCCCACCATTTGGATAATAAACGTTACCGGAATGGATCATTTCCCGTTCGGTCATGGTTTCCTCCTCAGAATGCCCAGTTGCCGCCCCGGAAAATTGCCACGGTGGAGCCGTCGGCGCAGACGGCATCGATGTTCATGCTGTCGCAGCCGATCATGAAGTCCTCATGGATCATGGAGTCGTTAATACCAAGCTGGCGGCATTCTTCCAGGGTCTTGTTCTGGAAATCCCGGATGGTATCGGCAAAGCCCATGCCCAGTGCCAGATGGCAGGCGGCATTCTCGTCAAACAGGGTATTGTAGAACAGGATACCGCTTTCGCTGATGGGGCTCTTCTGAGGTACCAGTGCGCATTCGCCCAAATAGGCGGCACCTTCGTCCATGGCCACCATGCTCTTCAGAACATCTTCGCCCTGCTCAGCGCCGCAGTCCACCACCTTGCCGCCTTCAAAGCGGAACCAGAAGTTGTCGATGAGCTGGCCACGGTAGCTCAGGGGCTTGCTGGAATAGACGATGCCCTCTGCCTCGCCACGCTTGGGAGAAATGAAACACTCTTCAGTGGGGATGTTGGGGTTAAAGTAGATACCCTGCAGGCTGGTGTCTCCGCCGCCACCCCAGTAGCCCTCGGAGATCATACCAACGGTCAGATTGGTGCCGTTGTCAGCGGTGTAGTGCAGGGAGCGGATGTGCAGGCTGTTCAGGTAGTCGCAACGGCTCTTCAGGTCTGCGTTGTGTTCTGCCCAGGCAGCCACAGGATCTTCCGTTACCCGGGAGGTAAACAGAATGGCTTCCCACAGCTTTTCCATGGCAGTGCTGGTGCGCATACCGGGGAAGACCTTCTTTGCCCAGGCTTCTCCGGGGACGGCGGCAATGCACCACTGCTCCTTATTTTCCCGGCGGTCACGATAGGGCTTCAGGATGGGGTAAGACATCTGGCGGGCCTTGGTAACCTTGTCCATGTTCATGCCCTTCAGGCCATCGGGGTCTTCGGAAATAATGTAGATCCGGCAGGGCAAAATCTGGCACATTTCCTCCTGCTTTTCCTTCTGCCATTCAGAAACGCTGCCCAGGGTCTTCACAGACTGATAGCGGACATGGATCTTTTCCAGAGGCTGGTAGCTCCACTCCACGGTGACTTTTCTGGCCTTGGCCTTATAGGCCTCCTCCACCACCATTTTTACAAATTCCGGCTGATCCAGCTCGGCATTGATGATGACATCCTGCCCTTTCTGAACATTGACACCGCATTTGACAATGAGCTTTGCGTATTCCCGCAAAATCGTTTTTTTCATGGTTATCTGCTCCTTTTTTCGTAATTGCTTATATCCTAACAGATTTTGCCCAAACAGTCAATGATTCTTGCATTCAAAGAAGATTTGGTTTATAATGTCTCCACAAGAAACAGGAGGGATTTCCCATGCTGACCAAAGAACAGTTTCACCAGAAAATCAAAGAAGGCACCCACATTCTGGATGGTGCCACCGGCTCCAATCTCCGTGCCGCCGGTATGCCCAAGGGCTGCTGCACGGAGCAGTGGGTTCTGGAAAATCCGGAACCGCTGGTTGCCCTGCAACGGGCCTACGCCGAAGCAGGCTCCCAGATCCTCTACGCTCCCACCTTTCAGGCTCAGCCCATTGCCCTGAAGGCCGTAGGGCTGGACAAGCAGACGGAGAAGATCAACGAAGCTCTAGTCTCCCTGTCCCACAGTGCTGCCCCGGGCTGCCTCATTGCCGGTGATATTACCACTCTGGCCACCTTCTGCGACAGCTGGGACGAAGGCCAGTTTGATTTGCTGGTGGAAAACTACCGCCGCCAGATCCGTGGCCTTATTGACGGCGGTGCGGACCTGCTGGTGGGCGAAACCCTGCTGTATCCTCAGGAAGCGGAGGCCATCCTCTGTGCTGCCGAACTGGAAGGCGCCGGTGCCCAGATGTACAGCTTCACCATGCAGCCTGACGGTTCCCTGTTCTCCGGCGCCGATGCCGGGAACATCCTCCGGGAACTGGAACAGGCTGGAGCCGCCGCCGTGGGCTTTAACTGCGTGGCCATGGATATGATGACCCCTTATCTCATTACCAAGCTCCGCCGGTATGTGAAAGGCCCCCTGATCTGCAAGCCCAACGCCGGTATCCCCACCATCGGATCTGACGGTGTGGCGGTCTACGGCCAAACCCCGGAGGAATTTGCAGACTTTATGAAGCAGTGCGTTGCCAACGGTGCCACCGTCCTGGGCGGTTGCTGCGGCACGGCCCCGGCGTATATCGCCAAAATCAAACAGCTGTAACAGGAGAACCTATGAACGATCAAATTCTCGCCGCCCTTTCCCCAGATTACCCCTGGAAAGCGGAATTTCATTACTTTTCAGAACTGGATTCCACCAATGACCGGTTAAAAATCATGGCTCGACAGGGTGCGCCCCACGGCACCGTTCTCATCGCCGACCACCAGACCGGCGGACATGGCCGCCGGGGCCGGAGCTTTCATTCCCCGGAAGGGGTGGGCATTTACCTGAGTATGCTCCTGCGGCCAAACTGCCGTCCCGGGGAGCTGATGCACCTGACCTGCGCTACTGCCGTAGCCATGTGCGATGCCCTGGAAGCCGCCACCGGCCTGCGGCCCCAAATCAAATGGACCAACGATCTTGTTTCCGGCAAGCAGAAGCTGGGCGGCATTTTAACGGAGTTGGGCTTGACCCCTCAGGGCATGGTGGACTATGCCATTATCGGCATCGGCATCAACTGTTGCCAGCAAAAAGAAGACTTCCCCGCCGACATTCAGGACATCGCCGCTTCCCTTTCCATGGTCACCTGCAAGACCGTTGACCGTGCAAAAGTCGCCGCCGCCATGATGGATGCCCTGTATCATATGGACGAGACCCTGCTCACCGGGAAGGATGCCATGCTGATGGCGTACCGGCAAAACTGTATCACCATTGGGCAGGATATCTCTCTCGTCCGGGGTGACGAAATCCGCCACGGCCATGCGCTGGATGTGGATGCGGAAGGTGCCCTCATCGTCCGGTTCCCGGATGGGCATACCGAAGCCGTAAACTCCGGAGAAGTCAGCGTCCGGGGCATGTACGGCTATGTATAACAGAATTTTGAAAATGTTTATTGCTTTTTTCCCAATCATTGGTTATACTGGTATCAGTTAAAAACACATTCGGAGGTAATACTATGAAGTCCCTGAACACCATCCTGAAAATTCTCACCGCTCTGGCAGCCATTGCCGGTGCTGTTTACATCGTAGCCACCTATGGCGAGCAGATCACTGCCTGGGCCAAGAAGCTGTGGAGCAACCTGCCCCAGTGCCCCGCCTGCAAGGAGATCGAAGTAGAAACTCCCGTGGAAACACAGGAAGCCTCTGTAGCCGAGGAAGTTCCCGCTGAGGAAGAAGCACCCGCCGAAGAGCCCGCTCCCGAAGTAGTGGTAGCCGACCATGAGCCCGTGGCAGAAGAAGCCGATTTTGCCGAATAACGGTTCATAACCGTACCCCCGGATGCCCTGCGTCCGGGGGTACTTTTTTCTTTTTCCTGCAATATCTAACTGCAGTTTTGCGAGTATATCAGTGAAGGGCCTTTCAAAATTACACAAATGAAGGAGGTGTTTGTATGGACGATAAAAGTATCGTGGAACTGTATTGGCAGCGATCCGAAAAAGCGATCGTGGAGACGGACAGCAAATACGGCAGCTACTGTTTCCGCATTGCTTACAACGTTCTGGCAAACGCGGAAGATGCGGAGGAAAGTGTCAGCGATACCTATCTGGCAGCGTGGAACAAGCTCCCGCCCCATCGTCCTTCCAACCTTGCCACATTTCTTAGGAAAATCACCCGCAATCTTTCCATCAGCCGGTGGAGATCCCGCAGTGCCTTTAAGCGGGGTGGCGGGGAAATCGTCCTTGCTCTGGAAGAACTGAACGATTGTGTGGATGGAAAACAGGATGTGGAACGCACCTGTGAGACTCGGGAACTTACCCGGGTTCTGAATCAATTTCTGGATACGCTGCCGGAAATACAGCGGGATATTTTCCTGCGCCGTTACTGGTTCCTGGATCCTATTGGGGATATCGCAGAAAGTTTTGGTTTTACCCAGAGTAAGATCACATCCATGCCGCACCGGACAAGAGGCAAGCTCCGGAAGCAGCTTGAAAAGGAGGGTTTTCTATGAGATCGGATCAATTGCTGGATGCCATTGGCGAAACAAAGGAATCTTACATTCTTTCTGCACTGGACAGCCGGAACGGGAAACGAAACGTTCACAAGCATCTGTCCTTTGGCCGCACACTGCTGATTGCCGCCGTGATTGCCATGATGCTGCTGTTGGTTGGGTGTGCCGTTATCTATGTCTTTGGCTTGCAGGATATGATTATCACACAAAAAGAATACGCCACGCCAGCATCCACAGGGGCAGAAACACAGCCCGCCCAAACCAGAAATATGATTTCGCTGCAAGGCTATGTTGGCACCCCGGGATATCTGGCCAATCAGGAATGGAACGCATTTCAGGAATCTTGGCAAACACCCAAAAATGAGCCGGAAATCCCCATGGAGCAGCGATTGGATTACCTGTCCTACGGTTGTTTCTTCCAGGATGAGATCGATAAGGCCGATGAAATCTGTGAAAAGTACGGCCTGCATACCTTAGGAATTGCCTGGATGGAAGAAGATATCGAAACCACTTTCCGTGCACTTGGTATCGATGGTCTGCTTTTACAGAATGCACCGGCAAGCGTACACTACAATCCGGGCTACTATTACGGGGATAGCACCTTTGACATTCCCTTTGAACTGACTCTGACCAACACGGATGCCCCATGGAAGTATCCGCTGGATATGCGGATGCGCTATGTGATGAAAACGTCCTTCGATGGCGTTGCCTTATCTATCGGCCCTTTGGAAAACTACGAGGAATGGACATACACAACAAAGCAGGGAGTCAATGTCCAAATGGCACTCAGCAAAGAGAACGCTTTGATGATCGTAGACCGGGAAGATGCTTTTCTCACAATATTGATTGGAGGAACCTCAGATGGTACGCAAGCACTGACCCGGGAAGGAATGGAAGCCGCTGCTGAGGTTATCGATTTCAAAGTTTCGCCTCATGAAGTGGATCTTTCCGCCGCACAGACCCGATATGATGCGCTGAATAAACGTCTGGCACAGGAGCGAGCAGAACAGGAAAAAACCTTAAGCAATTTGGGTTATCGGGAGCGCATAATCCAAATTGCCGAAAATGCCATTGATCCTGCCAATGCCGTATACGCCTTGTTGGATATCGATGGAAATGGTATTGCAGAATTGCTATTGGGGCAGGAGGATTATTTCTACAACATCTATACATTGGACAGCAACGAAAGTAAGAGCCTGCTCTGGTTCATCGACAGCACAAAAGTCTATGTCTGCGAGAATGGTATTGTGATGTATGCAGATGAATCTTTCGATACACAGATCTATCGTTATGCCAAAATCCTTGGAACCGGTATTGAATATCAGGATTGGGTGAAATTCGATCCGGAAAATACGGATACACCCTGGCTTCGGGTATGCAAAAAGGAGGCAGATGGAACATTGTCACCGGTCTTTACATCCGAAGACTATGATCTTGTAGACCAGCCAATCAGCGAAGAAGAATTTCAGGCCGTTCTTGCCGCTTACCAAAAGATTGCCGTTCCGACAACACCGGTCCAGGAATACCTGGCAGAAATCGACTATCCATAGTTTTTTGACAACAAGCAGCCCCCGGATGCAATTCAGCATCCGGGGGTAATTTTATTTCTGTTTATCCTGTTTGCGCGGCGCAAAGAAAGTCGGTTTGATTTGCCGCACCACAACACACAGACCATTGATGACAATGGCCACAATGCTCCAGTAGCCAGGAATGAGTCTCTGGCCCCCAGTGCTCCCAGCACCAAAAACAGTGTCATCAGTGGCAGGCAAACGGCATACTTGATCTTCATTTTCTTCGTCACAACAGGCGCTCCTTCAGATTCAGATAAGGGGCTGTCAGGAAATAGTGGCAATGGCAAAGATAATATGGTAGCTTTGCTTATCGTAGAAATTCTCCATCAAAGGATGTACCTGTTCAGGGTCATAGTGGTCAGAAACGGTGGCGCGGATCACATATTTTCCCGGTTCCAGCGCTCCCGGATCCTCCGCCCAGCTCAGGGTAAAGCTTCCCGTTTCCTTCAGTTCGATACCGCCGCCATCCCGGGCCAGATCAACCCGAGTCAAATAGTTCTGGGCGCCGGTATCCGGGTCATAGGCGTAGAGCGCAAAGTCCTCCATCCACAGCTGGCCGATCTCCTGATTCTTTTCGTGGGTATAGTCCACGGTGATCTCCGTTGCCGATACATCTGCTACCGTAAAGGCAAGGCCCCAATCTTCCCGGTCGATGAAGTAGCCCCAGGAGCTGCTTTTGTCCACATAGTAACTGTCCCCTGCAGTCTCCATCTTCCCGGACTGCGTTACCAGGATCTCGTTGATCTGAACCCAGCCGTTGGCAGGGGTATCGTAGACATCATAGATGATCCGCAAATCGCACTCCGGGTAGGAATAGTGGAACTGGGTAAGACTGTTCTGCATGGTAATATATTCCTGACAGTAACCATTATCCGCATCCCGCCGGGCCCAGGCAAGGACCTGTGGGACCGACAGCGTCTTTTCCCGGATCAGCTGCTCCAACGGCACCAGTTTCCCCTGCCAATGTAGTTCCACATCCGACAGCTCCATATAGGCCACAGAAAGAATCTCCGGGTCACTTTCCGACACTACAGATTTGCTTTCTCCCGCCGCTTCGATGACGGTGAACTGCAATTTTTGTTCTGTTGTCGCTATTTCCTCCGCCCCACCGCATCCGGTCAGAGACAGGATCAAGATCAGGCTCAGACACAGGCATATTGTTTTTTTCCGCATAGATTTGTCTCCTTTCGGGATTGTAACAGGCGTGTGATTCTACTTGTAATGATATGGAATACTCCAGCATTATTACTATAATGCACTATTGTCAAGCTGACAAGATAGTTCAGAGAATATTATAGAATTCTTAATAATTGGGGAAGAGACTGGCAATTAAATACCAATCTCTTCCCAACTCTAACTACACCTTTTCCCTGGCTGCATGGCTATCAAAGTACATAGCCACATTAGAAATCGAAATCACCAAATATCAAATGTAACAGACGCTTTGTTGTTTACGATTTTAAGCTGAACAGCCCCACTATAGGAAGAGATTCCAACAGGGCAGTCAAAGGAATACGTTACATAAGCTGGTCCCGCAGATGTTTCTACACTTCTCATCGTGCAGGCGATCTGGTTGCTCGTATACCCTGGAATACTGTAGCTACCCGCGCTAATGATCCGATCATAATCCGAAGGATAGATTCTGTATTTCACGTTCGTTGCCGTGAATGTGGGACCATCAATAACCGAAGCAACAATCGTTGCTGTAAACTGCGTGAATGTATTATAATTTTCCTCACTGCCAATATTCAAGGAAGTCGATGGCTGAAAACGGGCCATGCCTAGTGTTACAACACCACTATCATATTCGGTATATGTCAGAATCGCATCGTTGTCAACCGGTCTCGTTTCTCTTTGGACAAGATTTCCAACAGCGTCAACAGTTCGTTGCTTACTATTCTATAAATTGTTGTTTCCATTCAGTTTATCCGCATGTTCCGGGAATACCTGCTTTGCAATTGCAATCAGTTGATCGTAATCCGTTGTCTGGACTTCCGTTGCAAGCGAGGGAATTGCCATCGTCAGAATCAAAACGATTGCCAAAACCAGAGATAACAACTTTTTCATAACACATTTCCTTTCTTTTAGTAGTTCACATAGCCAGACACTTGTACTTCATAATTGGAATTGTTGCGAATGAGCAAAGTATACGCTCCGCTCTCACTTACCTGAATAGTCTTGTTAATACTTCCATTCGTTGCGCTATAATAGTAATATCTTCCGTCTGACGTAACTAAGCCGACGTCAATACTTGCCGAAAACGGAGTGTAGGACGCCTTGATTGTTACAGCTTCATCCGCAGCTAAATTATAGCTAAACCGTGCTAAAGCATTGGTCTTTGCAGGAATTGTCATGTTTAACGATTCTGTCGCATATTATTCCATATAATTGTCGGATTGGTATCCTCATTTATATTCAAAATTGTCAAGTCTTCCATTGGCATCGTTCCGTCCGTCCAGTGTTTCTTCTCAACCTTCTCATTTACCAACACAACTAGAATAATCGCCATTGCAATCACTACCGCCAGAATCCCAGCGCAGAGGGCAATCAGGAGTCTCTCCCTCCCCTTCCTTACAGCGGCGGGCACCGCCACCGGAGCCGTGGCAGGCTGATAGTGATCCTGTTCATCATCCAAAAGATAGTCCACGCTGACCTCGTATAGGTCGGCAATGGCTTTCAGCTTATCCGTCCCCGGAAGAGCCGTGCCCAATTCCCATTTGGATACCGCCTGCCGGGAGACATCCAGTTCTTCCGCCAGTTCCATTTGGGTCAGACCCTTTTCCTTTCGCAATGCCACGAGTTTTTATTCCATGTTCATTTCCATCCGTCTCCGTTCTGGGTTCATTGTATCGTTGCGCCCCGAAAAAGGCAACCAACCGGAAATGGAATCTGCGCAACCGCCGGTTGCGCAGTCCTTTTTTGTCCTTATTCCGGGAATCCTGTGAGGATCTCCACCAGCATGGTCACGCACTGCTCCATATCCTCCACCGGAATGTACTCGAAGCGGCCATGGTAGTTTTCGCCGCCGGTGCACAGGTTGGGACAGGGTAAGCCTTCGTAAGAAAGTCTGGCGCCATCGGTGCCGCCCCGGATGGGCACTTCCACCGGGTTCATGCCCGAGCGAACCATGGCGGCCTTGGCCCGCTCCACCACATACATCACCGGCTCGATCTGCTGGCGCATGTTGAAGTAGCTGTCCTTCAGATGCAGCTCCAGGGTGCCTTCGCCATACTTGCGGTTGATGAAATCCGCAGCTGCTTCCATGACGGCCTTCTTTTCGGCGAACTTCTGAAGATCGTGATCCCGGATGATGAAGCCCAAGCGGCTTTCCTCCACCTCGCCTGCCATATCCGTCAGGTGGATGAAGCCTTCATAGCCTTCCGTGGCCTCCGGCCGCTGGTGCACCGGCAGCAGGCTGACAAACTCCATGGCAATATACTGGGAGTTCACCATCTTGTTCTTGGCATCACCGGGATGGATGTTCAGGCCGTGGACAACGACCCGGGCACCGGCGGCGTTGAAGTTTTCATATTCGATACCACCAACCGTGCCGCCGTCGGCGGTGTAGGCGTAGTCAGCCCCAAAGCCCTTCACATCGAACAGGTCCGCACCCCGGCCGATTTCTTCATCGGGGGTGAAGCCGATCTTCAAAGTTGCGTGACGACCGCCCCGGTTCAGCAGTTCCTGGGCACAGGCCATGATCTCCGCCACACCGGCCTTGTCATCGGCACCCAGCAGCGTAGTCCCATCGGTGACGATCAGGTGCTTGCCCACATGGGCATTGAGACTGGGATAGTCGGAGGGCTTCAGGAAAATGCCCTTTTCTTCATTCAGGCAGATATCTCCGCCGGAATATTCCACGATTTTCGCCCGGATATTGGCACCGGAAGCATCCGGGGCGGTATCCATGTGGGCGATGAGGCCAATGGTGGGCAGGTCAGGGTCACCGGGGACGGTGCCGTAGACATAGCCGTTTTCATCCATATGAGCATCGGCAATGCCCATTTCCAGCATTTCCTTTACCAGTTCCTCCCCCAGCAGCTTCTGCTTAGGTGTAGAAGGGCAGGTTTCCGATGCTTCATCGGACTGGGTATCAAAGGAAACATAGTGTAAAAAGCGTTCCGCAACTGTTTTCATAACGATCTCTCCTGTAATGATAAAATATAGCTGGCTCCCTTGTCTGTTTTCTTAGCGAATTGGAATCCCATGCTTTCAAAGCACCGCCGGGAAGCCGGGTTCCAGTCGTAGATCTCCCCGACCCCCAACGTTTCATATCCAAGTTGGCGTCCCCGCCGGATCAAAGCCCCCAGCACCCGCTTGCCGATACCACAGCCACGGTAAGCCGGGTCACCAATCACGATGGGCAGATCGTCCCGGGAGAACGTCACATCGCCAATGGGACGAAAGCCTCCGTTTTCCAGAATTTCAATAAAATACAGTTCCCCGTGCTTATCCAGATAATGGTACATATTGGCAAGGGTCTCCCTGCTGTATGGGCGGCGTACACCATCTACCAGATAAACCGTTTCCGCATCCTGATACCACGCAAAGGCAAAGTCAAAATGGTCATCGAATTTCCGCAGTCGCAGGTTTTCGTCAACCGGCAGAATTTCCGGCTGCGCAACATTCTCGATTGGCATACGCACTCCTTTCTATGGAAAAAGAGCCGCCGCAAATGCGGCGGCTCTTACCTGAAATTCTTACTTGACCAGCTCGGCGGTATCCTGAGCGATCATCAGCTCTTCGTTGGTGGGGATGACCCAAACCTGAACCTTGGAGTCGTCGGTGGAGATCCGATTCTCGCAGCCACGCTTAGCGTTGCGCTCGGGATCGATCTTGACACCCAAGTAGCCCAGGTATTCACAGACAGCGGCACGGGTAGCAGCGTCGTTCTCGCCAACACCGGCGGTGAAGGTCAGCACATCCAGACCATTCAGAGCAGCGGCGTAAGCGCCAACGTACTTGGCAACTTCGTAAGCGAACTTGTCCAGAGCCAGAGCGCAGTCTTCGTTGCCCTTGCTGGCACCGTCAGCCAGGTCACGGAAGTCGGAGGATACGCCGGAGATACCCAGCACGCCGGACTTCTTGTTCAGCACGTTCAGACACTCGTCCACGGACATGCCGTACTTGTTGCACAGGAACTGGACAACACCGGCGTCAATGTCGCCGCAGCGGGTACCCATGGGAACACCGGCCAGAGGAGTCAGACCCATGGTGGTATCCTGGCACTTGCCGTCCTTGATGGCAGCCATGGAGGAACCGTTGCCCAGATGGCAGTTGACCATCTTGAACTCGGTCTTGCCGACCAGAGCGGCAGCTCGGCGGGCAACATACTTGTGAGAGGTGCCGTGGAAGCCGTAGCGGCGGATGGCATCGTTCTCATAGTACTCGGTGGGAATGGCGTAGCGGTAAGCCTTGGCGGGCATGGTCATATGGAAAGCAGTATCGAACACAGCCACCTGAGGAGTGGTTGGCATGAGCTTCTGGCAGGCGGTAATGCCCAGCAGGTTAGCGGGGTTGTGCAGGGGGCCCAGAGGGATGCACTCCTCAATGCCCTTGATGACCTTCTCATCGATGACGCAGGAATCGGCAAACTTGTTGCCGCCGTGGACAACACGGTGACCCACAGCGTCGATCTCAGCCACGGACTGGATAACGCCGTGCTCCGCATCCACCAGAGCGTCCATGACAGCGGCGATGGCCTCGCCGTGGGTGGGCATGGGGATCTCCAGGGTGATCTTATTGCCGTGGGCATTGTGGGTCAGACGGCCGTCGATGCCGATACGCTCGCACAGGCCCTTGGCGGATACGTCGCCGGTCTCGGGGTTCATCAGCTGATACTTCAGGCTGGAAGAGCCCGCATTGATAACCAGAATGTTCATTGGAATCTGCCTCCTAAAAATAATGATTTATAATTTGGGGACTTTATGATATGATAGACACAATCATACTTGGTTCTATTATAGTTCATAATTCCCAATTTCTCAACCCCTGTTTGGAATTTTTTTGGAATATGGAGGGATTTCTTTCATGGTCGTCGGCATTATCTGCGAATATAACCCCCTGCACCTGGGGCACAAAAAACAAATCGATACCATCCGGGCCACCTTTGGCCCGGAAACCGCCATTGTCTGCGCCATGAGCGGCAATTATGTCCAGCGGGGCGCTCCCGCCATCATTGACAAATCCTGCCGGGCTCAGGCTGCAATTTTCACCGGGGCAGATCTGGTGGTGGAGCTTCCCATAACCACCGCCCTGTCCTCGGCGGAGGGCTTTGCCGCCGGTGGTGTCAGGGTGCTGTCTCCCCTTTGTGATATTCTCTGCTTCGGTACCGAAACGGCGGATGCTTCCTCCCTGATGGCCACTGCCCGGGCTTTGCTCCGGGAGGATTTTTCCCCGCTGCTCCGGGAAAAACTGGACACCGGCCTGTCCTTCCCCGCCGCCCGTCAGGCCGCTTTGGAAGCTCTCACCGGTAACGCTTTCCTGCTGCGCCAGCCCAATGACATTCTGGCTTTGGAATACTGTAAGGCTATTTTGTCCCAAAATTCTAAAATGGACATTTTCCCCATCCGACGGGAAGGCAGCTATCATGCAGAGATCGCCGATGCAGAAAACCCTTCCGCCACTGCTGTACGGAATCTGATGCTCCTGTCCGAAAACTGGAAAAACTGTATTCCAAAGCAGGCTCTCCCCTGCTTTGAAAATGCCTCCCTCCATACCCTTGCCGCCGGAGAACGGGCTATTCTGACTAAGCTGCGCACCATGACCGATGCCGAATTTGAAGCCTTGCCCTACGGCAGTGAAGGGCTCTGGCGAAAGCTCATGCACGCCAGCCACCGAGAAGCCACCCTGGATGCCATTCTGGAAGCCGCCAAAAGCAAACGTTACACCCGGACCCGGCTACAACGTATGGTTCTGTGTGCTTTCCTTGGCATCCCCCAAAGGGATCTGGAAGCAGAAGTCCCCTACGTCCGGGTTCTGGCCTTCAACGACACCGGAAGGGCTCTGTTGCGCTCCGTAAAGAAAGATGGTTTCTACCGAAATGCCGGAGAAGTCATCGACCATCCCCATCAAGCCATGGAACGCCGCTGCGGAGATCTGTACGGTCTTTTCGCTGCAGAGAGTACAGAAGCCCCGGGAACAGAAGAAAACCGGCGGGTCATCTATGTAAAGTTGACAGTGGACAGTTGACAATGGCCAGTTTATTGCAAAAAATAACGTGCAACGAACCTTCTCGTTGCACGTTATTTTTCAGCCATATCCTTTTTCTTTGTGGGAATCAGCAGAAGCACACCGGCAATGGCCAGCATCACCGCCGGGAAGATCCTCCCGCTTTTGTCCGTCTCCGCTTCCGTTCCCACCACGGCAGGCTCTGCCGCTGGCAGAACCTGTGTGACGCTTTCTTCCGTTGCATACCGGGCAGGGACGGCATTGCCGTCAAAACTCAGCCCTGCAATGGTACTGATGCCCAGTGCCTGAGAATACAGGGTATCCATGGTCTTTCCGGTGGCATTGGCTGCATTTCCCACCAGCCGGATCTCCCGGCCGCCGTTGTAGGCTCCATAATGGAGCGCTGCGGCAAATACCGCCGTGCCCCAGGGAATGTGGTAATCACTGCTGACCACCGCTACGCTGGTGACCTGGGGATACTGCCGATTCAGAATATCATAGACCCGGGTGGCATTGGTGTGGGTACTCAAAGCCCTGGTTTCCAGGATCAGGCGGTTGCTGTCCAGCCCCTTTTCCTGTAGCCAGGCGGCCATCTGCCCCGCTTCCGTGGCACTGCTGCCTGAGGCAGTAGCACCGCCGGTGACGCAGACGTAGGCATTGGGATACTTCAGTGCCGAAGCCAATGCCACCACCAGCCGGTCAATCAGCTCCTCTTTCATGGAACCGTCGGCTTTCAGTCCGTAGCCCAGCACCACAATGCACAGAGAATCATCCTGGGGCAGACCATCCGGCAGCACTTCATAGCAAATCGTCTGCTCCTCGTTGCAATACGCCCAGTCAGCCATGATTTGCCGCCACAGTACCCCCTGCCTGGGATCAGCAGATGCTATGTAATCCAGCAATGTCTCGATTTCCGTCTGTGCATCGCTCTGGTAGTGCAGATAATACTGGATCATCCGCTGGATATAGGGGGACACATCCTCCTGTGCTTTTGCCTGTACCGGAATGCTTCCCAGGCACAGAATTGCCAGCAGGATGCAAAGCAGTCTTTTTGCGAAATTCATTATCTTTTCCTCCTGAAAAAAGTAAAAAGCAGCCAATTCCGGCTGCTTTATGTTAACCTTTCAGTCCCCGGGACTGACGAACCATATCTTCTACGACAATGTCGTAGATCTCTCCCAATCCAGCGCAGTATTCCAGCACCTTCCAGGGCTCATTGGTGTGGAAGTGGATCTTGATCAGTTCCTCGTCCCCCACTGCCAGCAGGCAATCCCCCTGAAAATGGGTCAGAAAATAATCATTGATAGCATCTTCATCCAGCCCCTGGCCTTCGATCAGCAACTGGGTATCATAACGGTAGTCAGTCATGCTTTCATCTCCTTGGGAATGATTTTGCAATTATATCATACTTTTTCCCCCATGTATAGTCATAAATAAACTGAAAACCGGAAGAATCAGGAGCAAAATAAAAACGCCGCTGAAAATCAGCGGCGTGTTTATATGCCAGGGAAATCAGATGGCGCGCTCAACCTTGTTAGAGCGGAGGCATCTGGTACAAGCGTACACATGGCAGGGAGTTCCGTTAACGACAGCCTTAACGCGCTTGACGTTGGGCTTCCATGCACGATTGGAACGTCTGTGGGAGTGAGACACCTTGATACCAAAGGTTACGCCCTTACCACAAAAATCACACTTAGCCATTATTTGCACCTCCCATCTTTAGCTCAATAAACTACGCCTTTCACAGGCGCTTAGATATAATAGCAAACTTCTTTCAAAAATGCAAGCATTTTTTTGAAAATTTTTTGTTTTTTTGAAAATATATTGATATTGGCGCTCCGGGCAGGTATAATATAGGCAAAATACCACAAATATTACGAGGTGGCTGCCATGATCGATACTTATTCCGTCCCCTTAAAGACCCTGGTCGAGGAATTTCATCTGGAAATCGCTTACGCTTCCACGGATTTCGACTCCATCCGGATCACCGTGGAGGATGTAGCCCGTCCCGGCTTGCAGCTTTCCGGTTTCTTTGACCACTATGAGCCCATGCGCCTGCAGGTCATGGGCAATGTGGAAATGAGCTATGTGGCCAAACTGGATGCCTCCGGCCGCAGCGCCATTTATGACCGGTTGTTTTCCTATAAATTCCCCGCCATGCTCATTGCCCGTGGCATCGAACCCCATGAAGAAATGCTGGCCATGGCCAAAAAGCACAACATCACCGTTCTGCGCAGCCCCCATGCCACCAGCGCCATCATCTCCTCCATCATTACTTATCTAAAGGATGCCCTGGCCCCCCGGATCACCCGTCACGGCGTTCTGATGGAGATCTACGGTGAAGGCGTGTTGCTGACCGGCGACAGTGGTATCGGCAAAAGCGAAGTTGCCATCGAACTGCTGAAGCGTGGCCACCGGCTCATTGCCGATGATGCGGTGGAGATCCGGAAAGTTTCCAATAGCACCCTGATGGGCACTGCACCGGAACTGATCCGCAACTACATTGAGCTGCGGGGCATCGGCATCATCAACGTGGCAAAGCTCTACGGTATGGGCTCCGTGAAGCTGGATAACCAGATCGATCTGGTGGCCAACATTGTCCACTGGAACACCCAGGAGGCCTACGACCGTCTGGGACTGGAAGAACAGTATGCGGAAATTCTGGATGTCCGGGTACCCATGTACACCATTCCCATTACCCCGGGCCGAAACCTGGCCATTATTTTGGAAGTTGCCGCCATGAACAACCGCCAGAAAAAAATGGGCTACAACGCTGCACTGGAATTTACCGAGCAAATCAACCGCCACTTTGACCAGAGTATGGGAAAATGATCGGACCCTCTGTTTTCCTGCTCCCCGCCCCTATCAAAAAGGCAGACACTTTCGTGTCTGCCTTTTCTCATGGTAACCGCCACCGTGACGCCGGCGTGATTTCTCTTTTAATATTGGGCCCCGGTTTCTTTCAGTTTTTCCCGGATGGACAGCAGATCTTCAAAGGTCTCCGGACGTTTGGATACGTCCCGCAGGAGGGCGGAAGGATGGTAAATCGCACTCATCCAGATGCCATTCTTCTGGACCCACTGGCCATGCTGCCGGGTGATGCGGAAGTCCGGATCAATGAGCCGCTTGGCGGCGATCCGGCCAAGGCAGACAATGATCTTTGGCTGGATCAGCGCCACCTGATTGCGCAGATAGTCGATGCAGGCATCCTGTTCCCCTTCCAGAGGATCCCGGTTCCGGGGCGGACGGCATTTGACAATGTTGGCAATATAGCAGTTTGTCTCCCGGCTCAGGTCGATGATGGAGAGCATATCGTCCAGCAATTTTCCCGCCGGGCCAACGAAAGGAATGCCCGACAGATCCTCCTGTTCTCCCGGCCCTTCGCCGACGAAGAGAATATCCGCCGTTTCCTTTCCCACACCAAACACCACATTGTGTCGGGTCTGGCACAGCTCGCATTTTTGGCAGGCCAGGCAGTCGCTTTTCAGTTCATCCCAGTTTTTCATTCCCGGTTCCTCCGGCGGGCAGCACGGCGTTTTCTGCGGCGGGCTGCCGCACGGGAGCGCATGTAGGAATTGTAACCCAGATAGACAACCACCAATCCCAGCACGATGACACACAGCGTACCGATCACCGACATCAGGCCGGATTCATCGGCATCGTTTCGGGTGGCGGTGGAGCGGATGGTCACGCCGGTATTGTCCGCCTGTTTCACATTGCCCATGGCATACACTTCCACTTCCGTCATAACGGAGTTCAGATACTTCACTTCCAGCGTTGCGATGAGGTCGCCCTTTTGAATGGGAGCCGTCAGGCCCTTTTCCACTACTTTATAATTCATCTGAAGGTTGTTCATCTGGGCATTGATGGGAACAACGGAATCCACATCCACCTTTGCTTCTCCCACGGCATTGCTTTCGCCGCCGATGACGGTGAAGGGGCTCAGGGACATCCCGTCATAAATGATCCGGTTAATCTTGAAGCTGTTGAAGCCATAGCGCATCAGCTCTGCCATTTCGTTGAAGTTACCGTAGACATCCACCTGCCAGCCGTTTTCCCGGTAGGTACGCACGGCACCCAGAACCACGCCCACATAGCGCATGTTCTTATACTCTGCCACCACAGCCACGGAAGCACCGGCCACATTGGTCATACTTTGCAGACCACCCTTGTAGTGGGTATCATAGAAATCCGGCACGTTGGTGTTATCAATAAAGTAATTTGTGGTGGTGAGTTTTCTGGCATCGGACTTTTCCGTTTCCGGAACTTCGTAGCTGGCCATGGCCAGGATCGTTGCCAGATCCTCACTATCCATCACCGCCATGGTGATCTTTGCCATATCCCGGGCGGTAGTCATATTGGTGGCGGTATCCAGACCGTGGATATTTCCGAATTCCGTACCCACGCAGCCCAGCGACTTGGCTTTTTCATTCATCATGGTCACAAATGCCTGCTGGGTGCCTGCCACATTCTCTGCCAGAACGATGGCGGCGTCATTGGCGCCGGCCAGCAACAGGCAGGCCAGCAGATCTTCCACGGTAAAGGTCTCGCCATTGCGGATATCCACGTTGGTGGCACCGCCCAGACGGGAGATATTGTCGGTATTGACAGTGATCTTGTCCGACAGGGACTTGTGATCCATGACCACCAGGGCCATTACCATTTTGGACAGGGTACCGGAGGGAATTTTCACATCCGGGTTATAGGAATAGACCACCGTACCGGTATTCATTTCATACAGGAAAGCTGCCTGCGCTGAATCCAGTCTCCGCTCGCTGCCACCCAAGGGAACCAAACCGTTGATGGTGCGGCATCCCTGTTTGATGCACACCGTACCAAATTCCAGTTCTTCCGTTTCCAGAGCTACCGTTTCCTGCACTGGGGAAGCCACCGTCTCCGCTGCCGCCTGGGTGGTTTCCACCTGGGTGGCAAAGGCAGGCTGAACACAGGAAACTGTCAGCAGCAGGCTCAGCAAAAGAGAAAGGCACCTAAATTTTTTCATATTTTCTCCTCATTATCTCCATACCGGACTTGTCCGGCCGTGCAAAATCGTGTATAATGTGTTTGATAATTATAACAGCTTTTCCCCTTCTAGTCAATCCGGGAGGCAGATTCCGATGAAAAAACAACGTCTTTCCCTGTTATTGCTGGTCACACTGCTTTTTGCCGCCTTTACGGTGGGACTTTACTGCGGCCGCAGTCTGGGAAAAACCACTGTCACCGTCTCCGTGCCCCAGAGCCTGGAAACCCTTCCTCCGGAGACTACTCTCCCGGAAACCCTGTCGGAAGAAACCACGGCTGTCATCACCTTCCCCATCGATATCAACGCTGCGGATAAGGAGGCCTTCATGGCCCTTCCCGGCATTGGGGAGGTACTGGCCCAGCGGATCCTTACCTACCGGGAGGAACACGGAAACTTTTCCCATGTGGAAGATCTTCTGAATGTGGAGGGCATCGGAAAAGGAAAAATGGAAGCCATTCTGGAACTGATCACCATTGGAGGTTCACTATGAAAATACTGGTTGTCGATGACGAAGCGCTCCTGGTCAAGGGCATTCGCTTCAACTTGCAAAACGAGGGCTATGATGTCATCACCGGCTCTGACGGTTTGGAGGCCGTCCGGCTGGTCCGGGAGCAGTCCCCGGATCTGGTGGTGCTGGACGTGATGATGCCCAACATGGACGGTCTCACCGCCTGCACGAAGATCCGGGAATTTTCCAACGTTCCCATCATCATGCTCACCGCCAAAACCGATGATATGGACAAACTCATGGGCTTTGACCACGGTGCCGATGATTACATGACCAAGCCTTTCAACATTCTGGAGCTGAAAGCCCGGATCCGGGCCATGCTCCGCCGCACCACCGTAGTGGAGAAGGCCAACCCCGGCAACACCCTGGCCATCGGTACCATCTCTCTGGATCTGGATGCCCGGAACGCCTACCGCAACGGCCAGCTGGCAGATCTGACCGCCAAGGAATTCGATGTCATCGAATTTTTGATGCGTAATCCCAACCGGGTCTACTCCCGGGAGGCACTGCTGGATACCATCTGGGCCTATGAATACCGCAGCGATATCCGTACCGTGGATGTCCACATCCGCCGTCTGCGGGAGAAGCTGGAAGAAAATCCGGCGGAACCCAAATATATTCTGACAAAGTGGGGAGTTGGCTATTATTTCCGAAAGTAAAAAGCCCGCAAACCGGGGCTACGGCAATACCCAGTTCCGATATGCCATGACCTATGTGGTCATCACCTTTGTGGTATTGCTGATTTTGAATGTTTATTGTTCCATCACCTGCCAGCGGCTGTTTTATGAAAACAAGAAGTCCGTGATGACGGAAAAATCCCTGCTGGCGGCCGAGGAAATTTCTGCGCTGGATATTCTGAATCCCACCACCGTTTCCGCCATCGTCTCTCAGATGGATACCCTGACCAGCACCCGCCTGATCGTAACGGATCAGTCCGGCATGGCTTTGTATGACAGTCTGAACACCTCCGTAGGAGCCTACACCCTGTTTCCTGAGATCCTTCAGGCTCTGGACGGCTATGATGTCTGCTCCTGCAATTTTCACAATGTGGCGGTGGATACCCGGGTGGCAACACCCATCGTTTATTACGGTACCATTGTAGGCTGTGTGTACATGACGGATTACGATACCACCCAGGGCGCTCTGTTCCAGTCCTTGCAGCGAACCATTTTGATCATTACGTTGCTGCTGGAAATTATCGTCACCATTTTCTCCATTGCTTTTTCCAATCTGTTCTCCCGGCGGCTGAGCCGAATCATGACCTCCATGCGGATCATTCAGGAGGGAGATTATTCCCACAAAGTCAATATGGGTGGCAGCGACGAACTGACGGTCCTGGGGCAGGAATTCAACGACCTGACGGAGCGCCTGCAAATTTCCGAGCAAAAGCGCAGCCGCTTTATTTCCGATGCTTCCCACGAGCTAAAAACCCCGCTGGCTTCCATTAAACTCCTGTCGGACTCCATTTTGCAGTATGATATGGATCTGGAAACCGTCCGGGAATTTGTCACCGACATCGGCAACGAGGCAGAGCGCTTAAACCGGATGACTGCCAAACTTCTGTCCCTGACCAAGGCCGAGGGAGCCCCCCAGACAGAGAGCGAGATCATTTACCTGTCCCCCACCATCCACCGGGTGGCCCGGATGTTGAAGCCCAATGCTGAGCAGGCGAATATCACCCTGCACCTGCTTCTGGAACAGGATACGCCGGTGCTGATTCTGGAAGATGATTTGTATCAGATCGTTTTCAATCTCATGGAAAACGGCATTAAATACAATCAACCCGGCGGGCATCTCACCGTGCGCCTGCACCGGGATGAGGACAATGCCATTCTGGATGTGACGGATACCGGTGTAGGCATCCCGGAAGATGCCATTGGCCATGTCTTTGAGCGGTTCTACCGGGTGGATAAAGCCCGCTCCCGGGCCACCGGCGGCAGCGGACTGGGGCTTTCCATCGTCCACACCATTGTCCAGCGAAACCGGGGCGAGATAACCGTAAACAGTACTCTGGGTCAGGGCACCACCTTCACGGTGACTTTCCCTGCATTCGATGCGGAGGTGGACAAGGAATGAAAAAATGCACCGCCATCTTTCTTCTTGTCTGCCTGCTGCTTACCGGCTGTGCCGATAAAATCAAGGAACCCGTTACTTTCTACTATATCCGGGCGGATTATCCGGAAGACATGCAAAACGTCATCGTTTCCGAGCAGCGGGAATCGTCCGGCCACCGGGAGGATCTTTCCTATCTGATGGCTCTGTATTTCATGGGCCCGGCAGCGGATGATCTGGTCAGTCCCATCCCCAAGGGCGTCAGTCTGCTCCATGTCTCCCAGGAGGCTGGCCACATCACCCTGGAGCTTTCCGCCACGGAAAAGTCCATGAGTGACTCCGAATTCAGTCTGGCCTGCGCCTGCCTGAGCCTGACCTGTATGGACATGACCCAGGCGGATTCCGTCACCGTCAACAGCGGCAGCAGAAGCGTTACCATGACTGCCGACACTCTGGTGCTGCAAGACAGCGGCACCGCCACAAAGGAGACTCGTTAATGCGTTTTTTATCCTGGAATGTAAACGGCCTTCGGGCCTGTATCACCAAGGGTTTCCCGGAATTTTTTCAGGAAATTCAGGCCGACTTTTTCTGCTTGCAGGAAACCAAACTGCAAGCGGGGCAAATTGATTTGGATCTGCCCGGTTATCACCAGTACTGGAATTATGCCCAGAAAAAGGGCTACTCCGGCACCGCCATTTTTGCCCGGCAGGAACCTCTGTCCGTCCGCTATGGTGTGGGTGTGGAGGAGCTGGATACGGAAGGCCGGCTGATCACCCTGGAATATCCGGACTTTTACCTTGTGACCTGCTACACCCCCAATGCCCAGCAGGGTCTTGCCCGGATCGACCGTCGTCTTCAGTGGGACGAAGCTTTCCGAAACTATCTGTGTGCGCTGGATGAAGAAAAGCCCGTCATCGCCTGTGGCGACCTGAACGTTGCCCATCAGGAGATCGACTTGAAGAACCCCTCCTCCAACCGGGGCAATGCCGGATTTTCCGATGAAGAGCGGGAGAGCTTCACCAAGCTCCTGGCCGCCGGATTTACGGATACCTTCCGCTATCAAAACCCTGATGCCACCGGCATCTACAGCTGGTGGAGCTATCGCTTCAACGCTCGGAAGAACAACGCCGGATGGCGCATCGACTACTTCCTGGTCTCCAACCGTCTGGCAGACAAGATCAAGGCAACCCCCATTCATACGGAAATCTTCGGCTCCGACCACTGCCCGGTGGAGCTGGAACTGTAACAATTATAGAGGGTTCAAAACACGGAATATTCTGTGTCCACAATAAACAATGGCAAAATAGTAGCCTTAATGGCAGATATTCATAGTAATTATCCTGCTTTTCAGGCGTGCTATGAGGACGCTGTAAGCTGTGGTGCGGACAGTTTTGTGTTTCTGGGGGATTATGTTTCCGATCTTGCACAACCACAGCAGACGCTGGATCTTCTTTACCGGATCTGTGATACCTATCCCACCGTTTGCCTGTCAGGAAACCGGGAGCGTTATATGCTGGAACACGCAAATGGTTCTAGCGACTTTTCCCGTGGGTCTAAATCCGGTTCGCTGCTGTTCACCTACGAACATTTGCGGCAAAAAGATTTGGATTTTTTCCGGAGGCTCAAGATTTTCGATACCATTGCATTCCATGGCATTCCGGTAGAAATTGCCCACGCATCCATGGATAGTGACCGTGATTACTTTGACAACAATGACGGTCATGCTGCAGAGATTTTCCAAAAAATGCGTTGTCATTACCTGCTGACCGGGCATAGTCACAGGCAATATATCCTGTGCCAAGGCGGTAAAACCATTATCAATCCCGGTTCTGTTGGCATTCCCCACGGTGGTACCATCCACGCCAAATATGCCTTACTGACCGCAGACAGTCATGATATTTCCTGTACGTTGCGGGAAGTGCCTTATGCCATAGAGTCTGCCATCCATGCCCAGTTTGCGGAAGGGCTTGTAGATTACGCAAACTATTGGGCAATCGCAATTCTATATGATATCATGACCGGGAAAGAACGTACGCTCCCGCTTTTACATCGTGTTCAGGAAATGGGAAATGTTTTCTCAGAAGAGGACTGGCGCACTGCCGCTACCACCCTTGGGATGAAATTCACAGAGGAAGAACTCCTTAATTTTTACCAAAAACACTCTTAATAACACACAGGAGCGTGTTCCTATGAAAAAGACTTGGATCATTAGAGCCTTGCTGTTAATAGCATATTGCATTCCCTTTGCGTTTCTATCTGTGAACGGTGATGCAGCTTCTGGAACAATACGGTTCTACGGCGTAATGATCACAGGCTTTGCCTTGCTGTGTTGGGTAGCATTGAAAACAAACAATGTTGCCGTTTCCTATATTGGCAATGTTTTGAGTTTTATTTCTTCCTATGCAGTTGCAAAACTGTCCGGATTGGAGCCGATGGCACACTACTTTAAACCCTTTACTTCCTATGGCCTGATAATCGCCATTTCGGTTGTTGTCATCACTGTCCATACGGTCATCGTGCGAATTTATAGAGCGAAGGAAAAGGCAGAAAATACTGCATCATCCTCCTCTATGTCGCAGCCCGATTTGCAGGAGGACTGAAGTTGATGAGGGATATACCATGTAATATGGTTGCATAACCGAAAAATATCACATATGTTGTCATCCCGACCGAGCAATAGCGCGTGGAGGGATCTTCACATTAACCCACTTTTATGCAGTAGAAAAGTGCGAAGATCCCTCCATGCGCTTCACTTAGTCGGGATGACATACTTTTTACATCGTGCGTATTCCGTGACCGCCCGAAAACCATGAGGGATTGCACCGCGGGCATTTCCTTTGGTCACCACACCAGATAAGCAGGCTGGTTCGCAATAACACCGTTGTTTTCACATTTTCCTCCTGCGAGTTCATCGTATCACCACCCCCACCTGCCCCTCCCGGCAGGCAAGATAACAGTCCTTCAACCGGTTTAGATAGGCAAAGGGTTCCTCCGGATACACCGGAACAAACTGCCCTTCCGGCAGGTCACACTTGGGGACGATCGTAAATTCCATGGCTCCTTCCCCGATTCGTTTCACCGGAAGCCGGGTATCCAGGCCGAAGCCCTCCCCCTCCGGAGCCAGAATGCCAAGGGTCTGCTGATGGTCTCCGCAACTTACCCGCAGACGGCACATCACATTGCCACTGAGTTGACAGCGGCAGATAAAGCGGTAGTACAGTCCCTGCCGCAGTACCTGCACCTTGCCGCAAAGTTCCTTCCCCAGATAGGCACCGTAAGTTCCTTCCAAATGTAACGCCCCCTTACCCAAATCTATGGTAAGGGGGCGATATTTATGTCAGCCGGTTTCCACCCGGCAGGCCGAAGCTTACCGCAATGGCATCATCCACCATGGCCATCTGCTGCTCGTCCAGATGGCCCATATGCTCCCGCAGGCGGCGTTTGTCGATGGTGCGGATCTGTTCCAGCAGAATGATGGAATCCTTGCTCAGCCCCACACTGCCTCCGGCAATGTTGATATGGGTGGGCAGCCGGGCCTTTCCCGTCTGGCTGGTGATGGCCGCGGCGATCACCGTGGGAGAATGGCGGTTGCCCGTATCATTCTGCACAATGAGTACCGGCCGGGTACCGCCCTGCTCACTGCCCACCACCGGCGACAGGTCTGCGTAAAAGATATCGCCCCGCTTTACGGTTCCTTCTGTCATGGGTCTCACGCTCCGTGCATAAATCTCCTGCGCTACCGGAGTAAGCTCCCTATGTAACGCGGTAAGACTATTGTCCCACATCCACAGGGATTTTATACGGCAGCACGTTCAAAATATCCTATGCCCGGATCCGCCGGGATGCTACAGGATTTGCATCTTTTCGACTTCCACCGTCAGGATCCTCCGGCCATTGAACAGAATTTCGCCCCGGGTGGGAAGCCCATCTTCCCCCAGCCATACGTCCACCGTCAGGGCATCCTCCTGATAGCTGTCATCCAGAGAAAGCCGGGTGACGCCATCTGACCTCCCGGCACTTTTCAGATACCCGCCCCGCAATGTCTTTATCAGCACCCAGGGAGCACTGACCGGGGACAACCGGTCTTCCGCCATGAGACCGAATTCCAGCACCGTATCGTCAAAGGTAATGCTGCCGCCGGACTTGTCCAGTTTCCCGGAGATCCCGGCAATGTTTTCCGGCTTTGTGACGGTGAAGGTCACAGCTCCTTCTTTGTCTGCACTACAGTTCATGGAAAACTGGCAGAGCCTGTCCCCATAGTCTGCCGTTACATTGGCATCGAAACTGCAAGTTTCCGCCTGAAGGAGTTTTCCCCGGAGTTCCATTCCCTGCTCCAGTTCCGTTTGTGCGCAACCGCTTAGAAGAAAGATAAGTCCAAAAAGGGCGACCATCCGTTTCATTGCATTTCCGCCTTATTTCAGTAGTCGCGGAAGGGCATTCAGCATGTCCGTCGGAAGCATCCCATACTGTCCCAGCTCCCGGGCGCACAGATCTCCCGCCGCTCCATGGACCCAGACTCCGCAGGCCGCTGCCGTCAACGGTTCCAGCCCCTGTCCCAGCAGGCCCACAAGGATCCCCGCCAGCACGTCTCCGCTGCCGCCTACGGCCATTCCGGGGTTGCCGGTGGGATTGCGGTAGCACTGCCGGCCGTCAGAAATACAGGTGCCATGGCCTTTCAGCACCAGAATGCAATTCCACTCCCGGGCAAACCAGGCAGCAGATTCCATCCGTCCTGAGGACAGATTTCCGCCGAACCGGAGAAACTCCCCCTCATGGGGTGTCAGGATAGTGGGAGCTTGCCTTCCACGCAGTATATCCTTATGGTCTTTCAGCACATTTATGCCATCGGCATCCACCACCACCGGGCAGGTGGCATGTTCCAGCACCGCTTTCACCACCCGAAACGTCCCTTCCGACTGTCCCAGACCGCAGCCGATGAGCACCGCATCCACGGTTTTCAGCCGCTCCAGAACTTCCGGAATGGCCTTGGCACTGAGTTTCCCAACATCGTCAGGCAGAGGGAACACCACCGGCTCATTGAGTTTCACTGCCTCAATGGCATAAATGCTTTCCGGCACCCCCAGAAACACCAGCCCCGCCCCGGCACGCAGAGCCCCCATGGCCGCAAGATACGCCGCTCCGGTATAGCCCCGGCTGCCGCAGAGCAGGAGGATCTTCCCAAAGTTCCCCTTATGTCCCGCAGGGGCCCGGTCAGGCAGGCAGGAAAGCACCTGCTGATGGTTCCAAACTTCATAATTCATAGAGTTTCGTAAACTTTTCCGTGAGATAATCGGTATAATATGTGGGGTCAAACTTTCCGCAGGCATCTTCAAACACCTGTCCCGGTTTCTTGAATCCGGCATATCGGTGGATATGCTCCCGCAACCAGTTCGTCACCTGAGACAGATCCCCCTTGCCGACCTTCTCCCAGATGTCCCCTTCCTCCTGTTCCATAACATGGAGCATCTGGGCGCCGTAGGCGCTGCCCAGTGCATAGGAGGGGAAATAGCCAATGGCACCGCCACTCCAGTGGCTGTCCTGGAGGCAACCTTCCCGGTCGTTGGGTACTTCCACCCCCAAATATTCTTTGTACAGCCGGTTCCACTCCCCGGGAACATCCTGGGCCGTCAGAGTACCACCGATGAGCTGCTTTTCGATTTCATAGCGGATCATCACATGGAGGGCATAGGTCAGTTCGTCTGCTTCGGTGCGGATCAGGGAAGGCTGAGCTTTGTTCATGGCCCGGTAGAACATGGTTTCATCCACATCTGCCAACTGTTCCGGGAACAGCTCCCGGATCTTCGGGAAAACCGCCTTGAGGAAGGGTTCGCTTCTGCCGATGATGTTTTCATAGAACCGGCTCTGGCTTTCGTGGATACCCATGGAAACGCCACCGGAGAGAATGGTATAGTTATAGCAGTCATCACAGCCCAGTTCGTACAGGGCATGGCCACCCTCGTGAATGACAGAGTACATAGAAGACGCCAGATTATCTTCATAATAATGGGTGGTAATACGCACATCCTTGTTGTTAAAATTGGTGGTAAAGGGATGTTCCGTCTCTCCAATGCCACAGTGGTTCCGGTCCAGCTCCATGACTTCCATCAGATAATCAGAAAGTTTCCGCTGGATCTCTACAGGATAGTTCCGGAAGAGGAAACGGTCGTCAATGGGGTTTGCCTGCTGGATCTTTGCGATAAGGGGTACGATCGTCTGGCGCAGTTTCTCAAAGAAATCGTCCAGCACCGCCGTGTTCATCCCTTCCTCAAATTCATTAAGGAGGGCATCGTAGGGTGCCACGTTGGGATTATAATATCCCGCAAACTTCCGGTTATAGTCCACGATCTTTTGCAGCATGGGTGCAAAGGCAGGAAAATCATTTTCCTGCTTGGCCTTATGCCAGACCATTTCCGCTTCGTTCAGCAGCACGGAATAGGCCACATATTCTTCCGCCGGAATCCGCTGCATCCGGTCGAAGTCCTTTTTCAGTACTTCCACTTCCCGGAGGGTCTGGGCATTCAGTTCCTGGCTGTGTTCCAGAAGATAGGCATACAGCTCCCCGTTCTCCGGGGCAGCACTCAGATCATACATAACCTGGGACATAATTTCCGCCGTCTTGCCACGGCCTTCCCAGCTGTCGGCGGGAGCCGCGGTGTTGGCATCCAGGGACAGTACGCCCATGACATGATTGTAGGCGCTGGTGGTTCTCTGTAACGTTTCCAGGGCTTTTACCGCCTGACCGACTGATTCATAGTTCATAAAAGTAAACACTCCGTTCCTTAGATTCTGAAAAAATCATATCACTTTTCCCATTCTTCGTCAACGATTCTCCGAAAAAACACTTGCAAATTCCGCCCCGATGTGCTAACATTGCCTGTATAAGCGAAAAGCAAAGATCGGGCTGCCTTGTATCGGAATTGCCACATACAGCGAGAGCGGGATGGTGTGAGCCGCTTGGGTGCGATATTGGGCTTTCTCCCGGGAGCTGCCGCCTGAAACAAAAGTAGGGTTGGACGGGTGATGCCGTTATGCATCTTGGGCGTGTCTGCGCCCGAAAGAGCGTGCCGCTTCAGAAGGCGGCAAATGCGGGTGGTACCGCGGAAGGAAGCAAGCCTTTCGTCCCGATTTATGGGATGAAAAGGCTTATTTTTTACCCAAAAAATGCCAACAATGTAATATCCGCCGGATAAACCGGCTTAGGAGGAAGAAACATGAAAGAACAATTGGAGCAGATCAAGCGCAATGCTCTGGCTGCGCTGGATGAGGCCCAGACCCCTGCCGCCCTGGAAGAACTCCGGGTCAAGCTGCTGGGTAAGAAGGGCGAAATGACCGCCGTTTTGAAGCAGATGGGCAAACTCTCTGCGGAAGAACGCCCCATTATGGGTCAGATGGCCAATTCCGTCCGTGCCGAGATTGAGGCCAAGCTGGAAAGCCGGAAGGCTTCCATCCACGCCGCCGTGCTGGAGGCCAAGCTGGCCGCCGAAGCCATCGACGTGACCATCCCCGGCGACACTGTGCCTATGGGCCATCAGCATCCCATGAACCAGGTGCTGCAGGAGATCAAGGATATCTTCGTCAGCATGGGCTACACCGTGGTGGACTATCCCGAAATCGAGCTGGCGGAATACAACTTCACCCGGCTGAACATTGAAGAAGGTCACCCCTCCCGGGACCGTTCCGATACCTTCTACTTCGATGAAAAGGACGAAGTGCTGCTGCGTACCCAGACCAGCCCCATGCAAATCCGCTACATGGAAAACCACAAGCCTCCCCTGTGCATGCTGGCTCCCGGCCGTGTGTTCCGGAAGGACGAGGCCGACGCCACCCACTCCCCCATGTTCCACCAGATCGAAGGTCTGGTGGTGGCCGAGGACATTACCATGGGTGACCTGAAGGGTGCCCTCATCACCATCATGAACAAGATTTACGGCTATGATGCCCAGGTCCGGTTCCGTCCCCATCACTTCCCCTTCACCGAGCCCAGCTGTGAAATGGACATGCAGTGCCACAAGTGCCACGGCACCGGCGAGATTGACGGTCAGGTGTGCTCCACCTGCCATGGGGAAGGCTGGATCGAACTGCTGGGTGCCGGTATGGTGCACCCCAAGGTTCTGGAAAACTGCGGCATCGACCCGGAAAAGTACTCCGGCTTTGCCTTCGGCATGGGTCTGGAGCGTATGGCCATGGGCCGTCTGAAGATCAACGATCTGCGTTTGATCTTCGACAACGACATCCGGTTCCTGAACCAGTTCTAATTAGGAGGGATACGTATGCAACTCAACAGAAAATGGCTGAATGAGGAATTCGTGGACTTAAGCCACGTCTCCGATAAAGAATATGTAGAGACCCTGACCGTCTTTGGTCAGAAGGTAGAAACCTATGAGCGGATGGACGCCGAGATCAAAAACGTGGTAGTGGGCAAGGTAGTATCCATGGTTCGCCATCCCAACTCCGACCACATGTTCATCTGTCAGGTGGATGTGGGGCAGGATGAGCCTGTCCAGATCGTCACCGGTGCCCAGAACGTCCACGAAGGCGATCTGGTTCCCGCTGCTCTGCACAACTCCTGGCTCCCCGGCGGTGTCCACATCACCAAAGGCAAACTCAGAGGCGAAAAGTCCAACGGTATGCTCTGCTCCTTCGGCGAACTGGGTCTGACCCAGAACGACCTGCCGGATGCTTATGCCGATGGTATCTGGATTCTGAATGACGAAGACTGCGCCGTGGGTCAGGATATCAATCTGGTCATTGGCAACGATGACACTGTGGTGGAGTTTGAGATCACCAACAACCGTCCCGACTGCTACTCCATCATCGGTCTGGCCAGAGAGTCCGCCGCCGCCTTCGGTCTGCCCATGCGTCACCATGAACCTGTGGTCCACGGCAGCGATGCCGGCTCCATCTACGAGCATCTGGATGTGGAAGTTCCCGCCACGGAGCTGTGCAACCGTTACTCCTCCCGGATGGTGGCCAATGTAAAGATCGGCCCCTCCCCCAAGTGGCTGCGCCAGCGTCTGAGAGCCAATGGTGTGCGTCCCATCAACAACATCGTGGACATCACCAATTACGTCATGCTGGAGTATGGCCAGCCCATGCACGCCTTTGACTACCGCTATGTTTCCTCCGGCAAGATCGTTGTCCGGGAAGCTGTGGAAGGGGAAACCCTGACCACTCTGGACGGTAACGTTCGCAACCTGAAGGCCGGTATGCTGGTCATCGCCGATGACGATAAAGCCATTGGTCTGGCCGGCATTATGGGCGGCGAAAACTCCGAGATCAAGGACGATACCACCATGGTGGTCTTTGAATCCGCCAACTTCAACGGCACTTCCATCCGTCAGACCGCTTTGGCTCTGGGTATGCGTACCGATGCTTCCGGCAAGTTCGAGAAGAATCTGGATCCCATGATGACCATTCCCGCCGTTCAGCGTGCCTGCGAACTGGTGGAGATGCTGGAATGCGGCGATGTGCTGGACGGCACCATCGACGTCATCAACTACGTCCCCCAGGCCAAGACCCTGCCCCTGGAATGCGACAAGATCAACCGGCTGCTGGGCACCAACATTTCCAAAGAAGATATGGTCCTGTACCTGAACCGTCTGGAGATCCACGTAGAGGGCGATACCATTCAGGTTCCCTCCTTCCGTCCCGATTTGGTGCGGATGGTGGACATTGCGGAAGAAGTGGGCCGCTCCTACGGCTACAATGCCATTCCCACCACTGCCTTCAAGGCCTCTGCTCAAGGTGGCTATACCGCTGAGATGAAGCTGGAAACCAAGGCAGGTCAGCTGTGCCGTGGTCTGGGCTACAGCGAGATCATCACCTACTCCTTCGTCTCCCCCACGGTCTTCGATCAGATCCGGCTTCCCGCCGATTCCCCTCTGCGCAATGCCATGAAGATCCAGAACCCTCTGGGCGAGGATACTTCCATCATGCGTACCATCGCCCTGCCCTCCATGATGGATATTCTGTCCCGGAACAATGCTTACCACAACAAGTCCGTCAAGCTCTACGAGCTGGCCAAGATCTACCTGCCCGTTGCCGGGGAAAAACTGCCCCAGGAACCCAAGATGCTCCTGCTGGGTACCTACGGTGCCAACGAGACCTTCTTCACCCTGAAGGGCGAGCTGGAAGCCATCTTCTCCGGCCTGCGGCTCCACAAGGCCAGCTACACCGCCGACTCCACCAACCCCAGCTACCATCCCGGCCGCTGTGCCCGGATCACCATGGACGGTGCAGATGTGGGTGTCATCGGTCAGGTCCATCCGCTGGTTGCCAAGAATTATGGCATCGATGCCGAGGTTTACTGCGCTGAAGTCAACTTCACCGAACTGCTGGCCCATCAGCTGCCGGAGGCTACCTATGTTCCTCTGCCCAAGTATCCCGGCGTGTCCCGTGACCTGTCCCTGATCTGCGACGAAGCTGTGACTGTTGCCCAGATTGAAGATACCATCACCGGTTCCGCCGGCAAGCTGCTGCGGGGCGTGAAGCTCTTCGACATCTACCGTGGCGTGGGTGTTCCGGAAGGCAAGAAGAGTCTGGCCTTCTCCATGGAACTCCGTGCCGATGACCGCACCCTCACCGACAGCGACTCTGAAGCCGTTGTCACCAAGGTCCTCACCGCCCTGAAAGAAAAGCTGAACGCAACCCTGCGTTGATTTTCAAAACATAGAAAAATGGCATGTTGCAAACCGCAACATGCCATTTTCTTATACTTCTTCGGTATCATTACAAGCCAGTGCACACATGGCAAGATTATCGGTGTCATTGCGAACCAGTGCGCACACTGGTGTGGTGACCGAAGGAAATGCCAGTGGTGCAATCCCTTATGGTTTCCGGGCTGTATATGAAAACACAAAATGTAAAAATGTGTCATCCCTCCATGCGCTGAAGCTTAGTCGGGATGACAACGTTTCTGGTGTTTTTTTAATTCCACAATCATATTACCCGTTACAGGCCTCATCCGTCAGCCCTTCGGGCTGTCACCTTCCCCAGAGGGGAAGGCTTTTTTGCGGCCATTGGCCATCATTCACAACTGTGAAAATACATCCCCAAGACTTTCATGAAGCACCAGATCGGCCGCACCATCCCGTGGGGTCACGTCACGGTTGATGAGTACCAAACGGTTGCCGGGGTAGTAGTCGATGAGCCCCGCCGCCGGATACACCGTCAGACTGGTTCCTGCCACAATGAGCAGATCCGCATGGTGGATAGCCCGGACGCTTTTTTCAATGGTAGCCTGATCCAAACCTTCTTCGTAGAGCACCACATCCGGCTTGACAATGCCGCCGCAGCCACATTGGGGAACGCCATCGGAATCCCGGATGAACTCCGCAGGGTAGAACTTTCCACAGCGTGTGCAGTAGTTCCGCAGGACACTTCCGTGGAGTTCAAAGACATGCTTGCTTCCCGCCTTCTGGTGCAGGCCGTCGATATTCTGGGTCACCACGGCCAAGAGTTTCCCCTCCTGTTCCCACCGGGCCAGAACCTTGTGGGTAATGTTGGGTTCATAGTCCAGGGGCAACATTTTCTCCCGGTAAAACCGGAAGAAATATTCCGGTCTCCGCTCGTAAAAACTGTGACTGATAATGGTCTCCGGGGGATAGTCAAACTTCTGACTGTACAGCCCATCGGCACTGCGGAAATCTTTGATACCGGACTCCGTACTGACTCCCGCACCGGTGAACACCACAATGCGCTGGCTTTCCGAAACCCATTTCTTTAAGATATCCAGATTTTCCACAAGACATCCCTCCTGTGTTACAGTGTCTCGCCCAGAATGGATTTGGTGGCGTAGGCGTTCAGGCTCATGTCTGCCAGATTCCCCGCCTGATATTCATAGTAGGCCTGGGCGCCGATCATGGCGCCGTTGTCCCCGCAGAGGGACAGGGGCGGCATGTAAACTTCTGCCCCCAGCTTTTCCGCCGCTGCCAGAATATCCGCCCGAATCCGGGAGTTGGCAGCCACGCCACCGGCTACGGCGATCTTCCGGTAACCGGTCTGCTCCATGGCCATGACCACCCGGGGTACCAGCGTATCCGACACCGCCGCCGAGAAGGAGGCGCAGAGACTGGGAATATCCAGTTCCTCCCCCACCTGTTCGGCATGGTGGATCAAGTTCAACGCTGCGGTTTTCAGACCGGAGAAACTCATATTGTAGGGATTCTCGCCAGGCTTGCTTCGGGGCAGGATGTATTTGGTCTCGTCACCCAGTTTGGCAGCCTTGTCCAGTGCCGCACCGCCGGGGTAAGGCATTCCCAGCACCCGGGCCACTTTGTCAAAGCTTTCGCCCGCTGCGTCATCCAGGGTGGTGCCCAGGATATTCATATCCGTGTAATCCTTGACCTCCACAATCATGGTATGTCCGCCGGAGACCACCAGACACAAAAAGGGCGGCTCCAGTTCCGGGTAGGCCAGATAATTGGCAGCAATGTGCCCCCGGATATGATGCACCGGGATCAGGGGCTTGTTCATCGCCATGGCCGCCGATTTGGCAAAATTCACACCCACCAGCACTGCGCCGATAAGGCCCGGGGCATAGGTCACCGCCACGGCGTCAATGTCTTGCCGGGTCAGGTTTGCCTGCTGCAAGGCCTGATCTGCCAGACCGTAAATGGCTTCAATGTGCTTCCGGGAAGCAATTTCCGGCACAACGCCGCCATAAATCCGGTGCAGATCCACCTGGGAGGCGATGCAGTCGCACAGCACTTCCCGTCCGTCCCGCACGATGGCCACCGCTGTTTCGTCACAGGAGGATTCCACTGCTAAAATATTCATTGGTTCACTTCCTTCTTGGCTCCCCTTTTGCGGGAGCCGGCAAAAATCTTTGATTTTTGACTGTGGGGCATTCGAAGTGCCCTCTCCAACCTCTTACAATGGGAAAGGTTTATTCCCACCGTTTCTGCAAAATGCAGGCATCCTCTTTGGGATTCCGGTAGTAATTCTTCCGCAATCCCACCTGGACAAATCGCAGCTTTTCGTAGAGCTTTTGGGCGGGTTCATTGGATGCCCGGACTTCCAGTGTCAGGCTGTGGCTGCCCTTTTCTTTCAGGGTTTCCACCAACGACAAAATCAGGTTTTCACCGATTCCCTGCCGCCGCCAATCCGGATGGACGGCTACATTCATCATGTCCGTTTCCCCTTCCACAGTCTGGGAGCCAATATAGCCTGCCACGTTGTCCCCTTCCACCGCCACCAGCCACAGTGACAGTGGGTTCGTCAGCTCAGAAGCCACGCTTTTTTCGCTCCAGGGATCCGAAAAGCAGATGACCTCCAGAGCCGCTACCTGAGAAACATGTTCTTCACACATGGGTACAATGTTCATTTTGCTTCGTACCAGCTCTTTCCGAATTTGGCTTCCGCCGTCAGGGGGACGGCAAGGGTCGCCACATTCTCCATTTCCCGGCTGACCAAGGCTGCCACGTCTTCTGCCATGGCCTCCGGGCACTCCACAATCAGTTCGTCGTGGACTTGCAGCAGGAGCTTGGCTTCCGGGAAGTGCTCGTTCAGGGCATTTTCCACTTTCAGCATGGCAAGCTTGATAAGGTCTGCCGCCGTGCCCTGAATGGGCGTATTCAAAGCAATGCGCTCGGCACCGCTGCGGACGTTAAAGTTGCTGCTTTTCAGCTCCGGGATATACCGCCTCCGGCCATAGAGGGTCTGGGTATAGCCAATGGCCTTGGCATCTTCCACCACCTGCTTCATATAGGCCCGGACGCCCCGGTAGTTGGTGAGATAATTGTCGATATATTCCCTTGCTTCATACCGGCTGACACCGATATCCTCCGCCAGAGAGAATTCGCTGATGCCATAGACAATGCCAAAGTTCACCGCCTTGGCATGGCGGCGCTGCAAGGGCGTGACTTCCTCCACCGGCACGCCGAAGACCTGAGAAGCTGTAGCCGTGTGGATATCCACCCCGGAACAGAAGGCCTTTTGCATGGCTTCGTCCCCGGCAATGTGGGCCAGCACCCGCAGTTCGATCTGGCTGTAGTCCGCATCCACCAGAACACAGCCTTCCTTTGGCACGAACATCTTCCGGATCTCCGCACCCAAATCCGTCCGCACGGGGATATTTTGCAGGTTGGGTTCCGTAGAGGACAGCCGGCCGGTGGCGGTGACCAGATTCTGGAAGGTGGTGTGGATGCGGCCATCCTCCCGGATCTCCTTCATCAGGCCGTCGGCATAGGTGGATTTCAGCTTGGTCAGCATCCGGTAGTCCATAATGGCCGGGATGATGGGATGCTTGTCTTTCAGCTTTTCCAGCACGTCAGCGTTGGTGGAGTAGCCGGTTTTGGTCTTCTTCACCGGGGGGAGACCCAGCTTTTCAAAGAGCAGTTCCCCCAGCTGTTTGGTGGAATTGATATTAAAGGTCTCACCGGAATAGGAGAAGATCAATTCTTCGCAGTCGGCGATCCGCTGGGACAGCATAATACCAAACTGTTCCAGCTGTCCCCTGTCAATGAGAATGCCCCGCTGCTCCATGTTATAGAGCACCCGGCACAGGGGAAGCTCCATATCCTGATACAGCTCCGTCATGCCATTTTTCTCCAGCTCCTCCGTTAAAACGGGAGCCAGCTGCCACATCGCTTCTGCGCAGCCGGAAGCATCCCCATCTTCCACACTGGTACCCAGAAAAGTGGTTGCCAGCTTGGACACGGGATAATCCGACTGGGAGGGGTTCAGGTCATAAGCAGCCAAGGCCGTATCCATGACGCAGTCCCCGAAAGAAAGCCCCAGCTCCGTCAGCCGGTGCATGGTGGTCTTGCTGTCGTGGAAGATCAGCTGCTTTCCGGTCAAATCCACACCGTTCATCTGGACTTCCATAGGGGGCAACGTGTATACGCCCGTTTCCCAGGCCAGACCCAGAGAGCCATCTTCTGCCAGATACACGGCGCAACGCTCTACCGTTTCCGGCATAGCTTCCACCTTCGGCAGGGCATTCACTTTGACCTCTGCTTTGGGAGTAACTTCCGCAGCCGCACCCCGAAGGCCATATTTATCGATGAGCCGGACAAATTCCAATCTTTGGAACAGTTCATACAGGGCAGGTTTGTTATAGGGCTGGATGATAGCATCCTTTGGTTCAAAATCAATGGGTGCCTCCGGCCGGATGGTGGCAAGATCGTAGGAAAGATAGGCCTTTTCCCTACCATTTTCCAGCTTTTCCCGGAGTTTGGGACGGATAGAAGCATCGTTAATGTTGGCATAGACCCCGTCCAGTGAACCGAATTTTGCCAGCAGATCTTTTGCCGTCTTGGGGCCAACACCGGCCACGCCGGGGATATTGTCGGAGGAATCGCCCATGAGGGCTTTCAGGTCAATGAGTTTTTTAGGCTCGAAACCATATTCCTCCCGGAATTTTTCTTCGGTATACAACGTTGCCGTAGTCTGACCGGGTTTGGAGATCACCAGCTTTACATGGACATTTTCATCGATCAGCTGCAAAGAGTCCCGGTCACCGGTGACGATGACGCATTCCCAGTCGTTGTTGGAACAGATTTTTCCTACAGTGCCGATGACATCATCGGCTTCCCAGCCTTTGCATTCGTAGATGGGAATGTTCATGGCCCGCAGAACGTCCTTCATTACCGGCATCTGCATGGCCAGTTCTTCCGGCATTCCGTGGCGGTTGGCCTTGTAACCGTCATATTTCAGGTGCCGGAAAGTGGGGCCATGGAGGTCAAAGGCCACGCAGACCGCCTCCGGCTGTTCTTCCTTCTCCATCCGTTCCAGAATGTTCAGGAAACCGTAAATGGCATGGGTGTAAAGCCCCTCCCGGGTGGTCAGGGGCTTTACGCCGAAATAGGCACGGTTAATGACGCTGTTGCCGTCTAAAATCAGCAGCTTCATACTTTTCTCCAGGTGGTGCCCTGGGGGGTATCGATGATCTCCACACCCATGGCTTTCAGCTCGTCCCGGATCCGGTCGGCTTTAGCAAAGTTCTTTTCCTTCTTGGCAGCGGTACGGGCGGCAACCAGGGCATCGATTTCCGGATCAGCATTGGCGGCAGCTTCCTCCGCCTGCTTCTTCCGCAGATTTTCCGCAGCGGGCAGCAGGTTCAAAGACAACACTCTGTCAAAATCCCCCAGAGCCGCCAGCTTGGTGGCATCGTTGCACTTGGCCTTGAGGACGTCATACAGAGCAGTCACAGCCACAGAGGTATTCAGGTCACCATTCAGTGCCTTCAGGAACCGATCCTTCAACTGATCGAAGGCCGCGGTATCCACTTCGCCCTCCTGCTTCAGGGCAGCGATTTTGGCAATGAGCTTATCGTAAGCGGCAACGGCATTGTCCAGATTCTCCCAGGTGAATACCAGATTCTTCCGGTAGTGGCTCTGCAGGCAGAACAGGCGGTAGGCCATGGGGTCATAACCCTTCTTTTCCAGCAGGGACACCGTCAGGAACTCACCCTTGGACTTGCTCATCTTGCCGGAGGCATCGTTCAGGTGGTGGACATGGAACCAGTAGTTGCACCATTTATGACCCAGATAGCTTTCGGACTGGGCGATTTCATTGGTGTGGTGAGGGAAGGCATTGTCAATGCCGCCGGCGTGGATATCCAGATCTTCCCCCAGATGCTTCATGGAAATGCAGGAGCACTCGATGTGCCAGCCGGGATAGCCTACACCCCAGGGAGAATCCCATTTCAAAGCCTGATCTTCAAACTTGCTCTTGGTAAACCAGAGGACGAAATCATTCTTGTTCTTCTTGTTGGTGTCCTCTTCCACGCCTTCCCGGACGCCCACAGCCAGATCGTCTTCGTCGTGGTCATTGAAAACATAGTACTGGCTCAGGGTGGAAGTATCAAAGTAGACATTGCCTCCGGCAATGTAGGCGCTGCCCTTTTCCAGCAGGGTAGACACCATGTGGATATATTCATCAATGCAGTTGGTGGCAGGCTCCACCACGTCAGGCCGCTTGATGTTCAGCTTGTCGCAGTCGGAGAAGAAGGCATCGGTGTAGTACTTGGCAATTTCCAGCACCGTCTTATTCTCCCGGCGGGCACCCTTGAGCATCTTGTCCTCGCCGGTATCGGCATCGGAAGCCAGATGGCCCACGTCAGTGATGTTCATGACCCGCTTGACATTGTAGCCCTCATAGCGCAGTGCCTTTTCCAGCACGTCCTCCATGATATAGGTACGCAGATTGCCGATGTGGGCAAAGTGGTACACCGTAGGGCCGCAGGTATACATCTTTACAATATCCGGATGATTGGGAACAAACAGTTCCTTCTTATGGGACAGGGAATTATACAGATACATGGTGTGTTTCCTCCTTAAATATTTCCAGTCTTGCCCAAAAGGGAAATAAAAAAACCCCTTGTACATCCGTACAAGAGGCGGTTTTTGCCGCGGTTCCACTCTCATTTCTCACTTTTGGGTCTTCTTCGCTCCCGGACGCACTTTCCCGCTTTTTCCCTGCCCGGGCTTCCAGCCAGCGACCCGGACTCTCTGAAAGGTATGGAAAGCGGTACTCTTTCCGATCAACGCGATATTCCATTTCCCGTGTATTTTACCACTTACAGCGCCGCTTTGTCAAGGTTTTCCCCTGCCATTTCCATAATAATCCTTGGAAAATTCTTAAGAAATTCTAACACTATTGACAAGCCCCCCCTTTTGCGAGTATAATATCGTTGAGAAATGAGACGAAAGTGAGGTAACCCCATGAGTTTCTCCAATACCCCCAAATTCAGAAAACTGTTGTGTGTAGCACTGGTTCTGGTGATGATCGCCACCTGCTTCACCGGTTGCTTTGGCAGCAGCGAGCCGGAGGATGATACGTCCGAGCCCGGCCTGAACATCAATCTGAGCAATACCACCGCCGCTCCCACTGAGACGGAGCCGGAGGTTCCTGAGACGACCGCTCCGGAGATCAACGAAAATACCGCCGTTGTCACCAGCTCCAAGAATGTCCGCAGCTCCCCCAGCACGGAAGCTACCGTCATTACCACGTTGTATGCCGGTGACCGGGTGGAGATCAGCCGTCGCCAGACCCTGCTGAATGCAGAGTGGGCTTACATCATCTCTCCTGTTTCCGGCTGGATCGACATGGAGTTCGTGGAAATGGACATCCCCACCGCAGATACGCCCAGCAATGATACCAGTACTCCCGCCGGTAACGGAGAAGTCACCGCCCCCACCACCGACACCAGCGCTTCCAGCAGCAGTTCTTCCAATACCACGGAGATCAAGGCAGTGGTCAATGCCAACGGTCTGTACATCCGCAGCGAAGCCAGCAAGGATGGCAAGGTGCAGGGTTCCTACGCCAAGGGCGATGTCATCACCATTCTGGAAACCAAGAATGGCTGGGGCCGCACCAACAAGGGCTGGGTCTCCATGGACTATGTGACCACCACCGGCAACACTTCTTCCAGCTCCAGCAATAACACCACCAACAGCTCCACCAATTCCGGCAGCAGCTCCACCACTGTCACCGGCAACGGCTCCACCACTGTCCAGCTCAAGGGCGTTGTCAAGGTCAACGAGCTGAACATCCGTGCCAGCGGCACCACCGATGCCGAAAAGGTCGGCTCCTACACCTACGGCACCCGTGTGGAGATCCTGGAAAAGAGCGGCAACTGGGGCCGGACCAGCAAGGGCTGGATCCATCTGGATTACATCTATCAGGACTGCACCACCGGCGGCCCCAATGCCGTCAGTAACGCCACCATCACCGGCAGCGGCCTGAACATCCGCTCCGGCCCGGGCACCAACTACGATGCCGTTGGCTCCTACAATTCCGGCGATATCGTGAACATTCTGGCACAGTTCACCTTTAATGGCACCACTTGGGGCTGCACCAACAAGGGTTGGGTCTCCATGAAGTATGTGGACACCGGCGCTTCTTCCAGCAGTTCCGACAGTAGCACCTCTACCACCGGAACCACCGCAACGGTTACCGCTGACGCACTGCGCATCCGTAGCGCCGCCGGTTCCAGCTACACTGTGGTCGGTTCCCTGAGCAAGGGCGACACTGTCACCATTCTGGCACAGCAGACCGTAGACGGCACCAACTGGGGCCAGATCGCTCTGGGCTGGATTTGCATGGACTATGTGGAAGTAAAGTAAAAAAACCTGCGCAAACAGGCGGAGCTGCAACAGCTCCGCCTGTTTTTATGATGCTCTGTCAAAATATACAGGGTTTTCGTCCCAAAATTCATCCCCGGAAACATGATGTTTCCGGGGATTTTTGGTGTTTGTTGCGATATTCCCTTTTTATCCTTACCCTACAGTTTCCGCACCGCATCCAGGCAGAGAGTAAGGGCGTATTCGTATGCGTTACCGCCCCAGGAGCGTGGGTCGTATTGCTCCACGTCGGCAAGGCTGTCAGCCGTGTACAGGATCATGCCCCAGGTCGCCCTGCGAAAGGCTGCCACGGCAGCCAAAGCGGAACACTCCATTTCCACCACAGAACATCCTTCGCTTTTCCGGTAGGCAACCATTTCCTTTGTTTCACGGAAGAGGCCGTCTGTAGACCAGGTGGTGACCTCCTGATATCGGATCCCATGTTCCAGGACGGTTTCCTCGATGGCCTTTCTCGCCCTCTCGCTGATCTCCATAAAACGGGAGGGAGGTCATCCCGCAGTGCCCTGCTGGGGACCAGAAAAGTACTTTCCGGGAACTTTTCCAGCACACCGCAGGAACCGGCAGAGATAATTTCGGACACACCGTAACCGATCAGCCAATCCAGTATCTGCGCCGCAGGTGCGGCCCCTACGGGAGCCTGACAAAGCACGACCTGCTCCCCTTTATAGTTTGTGATGTAGATGGGATAGCGCTTGGTTGCGCTGACAAACTCAGAAACTTTGTGGGTATCGGTTTTCTGGGCATACTCGTCCATATGCCTGCCAAGGAAAGCGAAGACGCACTTCTTCGGGAGCTTCAAATCCAGATTTTCATGGGTGGGGTTGATGACTGCTGTCTGTTCGGTATCGAACTCCAGAATTGGTGTTTCCTGTTTCAGAATGCTCATGAAATTTGCCTTTCCCGTAACGTCAGCCCTTACAGCTCTCCCCGCTTGCGGCACAGATAGATGTCCAGCTTTTCCTTCATGTTGTCCGGGATCTTCCGTTCCACCGGGCAGCGGCAGGCGTTTGCCATACGGCCGGTAAAAGCCGTCAGGAAGGCAATGTCCTGCGCCATCTGTTCCGCGCACATCACAGCCATGGTGTCATAGCGGTTGTGGATGGTAGCGGTATTATCCGGAGCGATCCGGGCAAAGGATACGGAAGGAACACCCTTGTCTGCAAAGGGGGTGGAATCACTGGAATAAACACCCTGCTCCGTCTTGATACCGAAGCCCAGTTCACTGCTCATGTAAGAAATGTAGTGGCACAGCTTTTCCTCCGCCGTGACACAGGAGATGAATTTGCCCATAATGCAGCCGATCATATCCAGATTGATACACAGGACGCAGTCTTTCAGATTTTCTTCCTTCTCGCAGTAGGCCTTGGAACCCAGCAGTCCCCGCTCTTCACTGCCGCACCAGATAAAACGCAGGCCGTATTGGTGGGATTTGTTCGCAAAGTGCTCTGCAATGCCCAGAAGGCCAATGCTGCCGGACATATTGTCGTAAGCGCCCTGAGAAAGGCTGGTGGAGTCATAGTGGGCCGTCAGAGCAATGTACTCCTCCCCGGCTCCCGGCAAGTCCAGGATCACATTATGGGACTGGCCCACATATTCTTCCTGCTCCAGCCGGATCCGGGCAGTGGCAGCTCCCCGCTCCACAATATGGATGGCATCCTTGGCGTTGATATTCACGCCGGGGATCCGGTTTCCCTTATGGACATAGCTGCGCAGTTCCCGCTGGTCAATGTCCCGGTCCGGATAGTTGGCATCTCCACTGTAGGAAATGAAACCCAGGGCACCGTTTTCCACCAGATCCTGATAGATCCAGTATCCCAGATAGCCGTCAATCATGACGATTTTTCCCTTGCACTGGCTCAGAGAATAGGCATCCCGGTTCCGCAGATAGTACAGCGGCGCTTCCACTTCCCCATTTCCGGCACACAGATAGCCCTTACAAGGAATCTCCCGTCCATCCACCTCCAGCACCGCCTGCCGAATGTGGGACATGGGAACATCAAAGGGCAGGATCTTCACATCCGCACCAAAGTGTTTTGCCTTGTCCGCCAGATATTCTGCGCACCGCAGTTCCTGTTCGCTGCCGCCGGTGCGGATGTAGGCAGTGTCCTTGAAAATTTGCATAATGGTATTCTGTTCCATAGAAATACCTCCTTTTTGCTTTATTCTACAGCAATCTTCCCGGGATTGCAAGTGCAGGCTCCTGCCTTTTCCTCTTTACAGGGCAAAAGACAAAAATACCACCGTCAGCAGCCCCGCCAGTGTCAGGGCCAGGCTGCTGACCGCGCCGGTCATCTGGGAAACTTCCGTTGCCCGGCTGGTGCCAATAACATGGGAGGCCGTACCATAGGCCACACCCTGGGATACCGGATCTTCCAGCCGGAAGATCTTTGCCAGCATGGGGCCTGCGATATTTCCCAAAATCCCCGTCAGAATAATGGCCGCCGTGGTTACCGCGCCAATGCCGCCAGCCTGGTCACTGATGGCAACGCCGATGGCCGTGGTGACACTTTTGGGCAGCATGGATACGGTCAGCACTTGCGAAAAACCGAACACTTTGCACATTCCCCATACGGACAGCAAACTTGCCATCGTCCCGGCGGTAACACCCAAAGCAATGGCACCCAGATGTTTTTTCAGGCTTTGCAGCTGCTCATAAAAGCCGATAGCCAGGCAAATGGTTGCCGGGATCATCCAGAAAGACAGAGCTTTGCAGTCCTGCTGATACTGCTCCAGGGGAACATCCAGCGCCCACAGCACCAGCATCACCAGTACGGCACCAATGAGGATCGGATTAAAAACAGCTCTTTTCCCCTTCTCCTGGCAGAAACGCCCAATCAGGAAGGCGGCCAATGTCAAAACAATGGCAAAAAAACCGCTGGAAGTCAAAAGATCAATCATCATTACGACCTCCCTTCCGTAGCAGGTTCGTAACCGTTCCCGCAACCCCAAAGGTCACAATGGTGGAAAGGACGATGATCAGCCCAATGGGCAGCAGAGTATCCCGGATCATATCCCAGCAACCCAGCAGCCCCACCGCCGGAACCACAAACAGCACCGGCAGCAAAGATACCAGAAAAGAACCCGTCTCTTTCACATCTTCTACTTTCAGCACGTTTCCGGCCAAAGCACCCAGAAGCAGCACCATACCGTAAATCGCCGCCGGCACCGGCAGAGGGATCCAGCCATGGAGCAGCTCCCCAGCCCAACTGAAGGCCAGAATGATGGCCAGTTGTTTCAGATATTTCATAAAACCCCTTCCTTACTTTGCCAGCTGCTTGTCATAACCCAGCGCGACCAGCCGATGAAAGGCTTCCCAGGCCTCTTCCGGGATATACTGCGGAAGCTGATAGCCCAGCTTGGCATACAGATCCATCCGCTGGAAATCCCCCACGATGACGCTGATGGAGGCATTTTCCGACACGCCCTGTTTCATTGCGTCCGCCAGATATGCTTCAATACTCACCTGGGGTGAAGTCACCTGAAAATCCACATCAGGCCAGTAGACCCCCATGGCTGCGGTGATCCGCCGCTCCATAAAGGGTTGGTGGACACCCAAAAGACGGGGATCGTTCATGCCCTGCTGCGCCAGCAGTTCTTTGGTGAACAGGATATTTTCCTTGGTATTCCGGGATTTATCCTCAATGAGAATATCTTCTTCCGGCACGCCGCATTCCATGGCGACCTTCGCAAAACGTGCCGCTTCCGGTTCCGGAAGCAACCCTTCTGTGTTCCGACCCAATCCGCCGGTGAACAGAATTTTCGGGGCATAGCCCTGATGGTAAAGCTCTGCTGCCCGGCGGGCAATATTGGTGTTAAAATTGCCAAAACCAACGATACAGTCCGCCTTCTTCGGCTTCCTGTTCAGGCAGAGATAGTTCCAAATGACCTGTAACGGTTCCGTATATTCCATAGTGTTCTCCATTTCCGTAAAGTCAGAAAACGCCGCCGGAGTTTCCCCCGGCGGTGTTTCATTTGGTTTAGCAATACTTGGCGATGGCGTTGCGGATCATTTCTGCACATTCCTGGGCGATGGGCAGATCTTCTTCCACCAGTTCTGCCAGAGGAGCCCGGACGCTGCCGCAGTCGGGGCAGCCGTTGATACGCAGGATCTCCTTGATCATGGCATACATATTGCCATGGCCGGAGCACATCTTGTAGATGATACGGCAGCAATCGTTCTGAATGTCCAGAGCGGTGGCCAGATCACCGGACTTCACCAGCTCATAGAGCTTAATGTACAGTTCCGGCATGACACCGTAGGTACCGCCGATACCGCCGGTGGCACCCATGACCAGACCGGAGATCAGCTGCTCATCGGGGCCGTTGAAGACGATGGCACCCTCGTCACGCCACATCTGGATATCCTGAGTGGGCATGGAGGAGTTCTTGACACCAATAACTCTGGGGTTCTTCAGCATTTCCTTCAGCAGCGGCACGGACAGAGAAACGCCTGCCAACTGAGGAATGTTGTAGATGATGAAGTCGGTGTTGGGAGCTGCTGCGCTCATGTCATTCCAGTACTTGGCAATGGCATAGGGAGGCAGCTTAAAGTAGATGGGAGGAATGGAAGCAATGGCATCCACACCAAGCGACTCTGCGTGACGAGCCAGTTCCTGGGAATCCCGGGTATTGTTGCAGGCAACGTGGGCAATGACAGTGAGCTTGCCCTTGGCTTCTGCCATAACGTTTTCCAGCACCAGCTTCCGCTCTTCCACGTTGTGGTAAATGCACTCGCCGGAAGAACCGCCAACGTAAACGCCCTTGACGCCCTTCTCGATGAACCACCGGGTCAGTTCCCGGACAGCCTCGGGGCTGATGTTGCCTTCTTTGTCATAGCAGGCATAGAAGGCAGGGAAAATACCCTCAAATTTTTTAATGTCAGTCATAGTAAATTACACTCCTTTAACCCTTGACAGCCCCCATGGTGATGCCCTTGGTAAAATATCTCTGGAAAATCAGGAACACGATGATGATCGGAACGGATGCCAGTGCAGCACCGGCCATCAGCAGACCGTAGTCCGTAGAACTTTCGCCCTGCATGGTGGCAATACCCAGAGAAATGGTCAGGTTCTTGTTGCTGGTCAACATGATCAGCTGCATGAAGTAGTCGTTCCAGGAATTGATGAAGGTGAAGATGGCGCAGGCACCAACGCCAGGCTTGATCATGGGGAACATGACATCGGTAAAGGTACGCCACTCGGAAGCACCGTCAATGCGGCAGGCCTCCACCATTTCCGTGGGGATGCCTTCGGCAAACTGCTTCAGCAGGAACACGCCGAAGGGCCAGCCCACAATGGGGAAAATCACGGCCCAGATGGTGTCATACAGGTTCAGGCTGGACATCTCCCGCAGCAGGGGAATCAGGATGACCTGTTTGGGTAGCGCCATGGCACAGACCACCAGAGAGAACACCAATCCTCTGCCCCAGAACCGTTTCTTGGCCAGCACATAGCCCGCCATGGCTGCGGTGATGCAGGTGATGAGCATAGAGCTGACGGACATGAACACGGTATTGATGAGCCAGCGAATGGCAGCAGGTACTGTAGGCCCAGTAATGGTGAACTTGGCAAAAGAGAAGCTGTAGCCGAAGAGCTTGATCTTCCAGCCACCGAAGGTCAGATCGAACAACGGTGCGGAACGCTTGCTCATCAGGCGCTGGAAGTTGCCCAGATCCCATTCTGTGGGGAACCAGACGGGGGTCGTGGCGTTGATCTCCCTACCGGTCTTGAAGGCACCGGTGATGATCCAGTACAGAGGGAAGGCAAACAGGAACGCCATGATGCCAACCAGCACATAGGAGACGATCCGGTAGATCCGCTCGGTATTTACATTTTTATCCAGACGATTCATGTGCTTCCCTCCTTACTTTTCCTCGCCCAGCTTGAACTGGACGGCAGACAGGATGGCGATGA